>DRKG01000345.1 GCA_011051855.1 bacterium
GCCGAGCTCATTTCCGACCTGGCCGAGAAGTTCCTCGAGAGTCACGAACCTGGGAACGAGCGCAGTGCGGTCGAACAGTACGGGCACTACTTCCTCGGGTCGATCATCATCAGTGACAAGGACGGGCAGAAGTTCATCATCGACGGGCAACAGCGCCTGACGTCTGCAACCCTGTTGCTGATTTACCTCCACCGTCAGCTCCAGGACACCGAAGACCAGCAACAACTCTCCGAACTCATCTACTCGCGACGACACGGGAAGCGCTCGTTCAACCTCGACGTCCCGGAGCGCGCCCCCTGCATGGAGGCGCTGTTCACCGGGGAGCCCTTTGACGACAACGGACATCCGGAGTCGGTGGTCAACATCCTCGCGCGCTTTCACGACATCGAGGAGGGGTTCCCCGATGAGCTCTCCGGCGACGCGTTGCCGTACTTTGCCGACTGGCTCATCGAAAACGTCCACTTCGTGGAGATCACTGCGTACTCGGATGCAGATGCCTACACGATCTTCGAGACGATGAATGATCGAGGGCTGTCCCTCACTCCAACGGACATGTTGAAAGGCTACCTGCTCGCCAACATCACCGACGCTGATCGACGCAATGAGGCCAGCCGGGTTTGGCGTGACCGTGTCGCGGCGCTTCAGCAGATCGGCAAGGAAGAAGACGCCGATGCAGTCAAGGCGTGGCTGCGCAGCCAGCACGCCCAGACCATCCGCGAACGCAAGCGCGGTGCCCAACCACGCGACTTCGACCTGATAGGCACCGAGTTCCATCGCTGGGTCCGGGACCACGAAGAGCCTCTGGGCCTGCAGGGTAGTGCCGCATTCGGGCGCTTCATCCAGGAGGACTTCGACTTCTACAGTCGCTGGTACGAGCGCATCAGGCAGGCAGCCGAGACTCTCACCCCCGGGCTCGAGTCGATCCACTACAACGCTCAGAACCGGTTCACACTGCAGTATCCCGTCCTGCTTGCGCCGCTTCGCCGAGCCGACAGCGATGACGAGATCAAGCGCAAGCTCCGAATCGTCGCCGGATACCTCGAGATCCTGATCGCGCGGCGGATCTGGAACTGGAAGGCCACCGACTACTCGACGATGCAGTACGCCATGTTTCAGCTGGTCATCCTGGCAATCCGCGGCAAGTCGGCCCCGGATCTGGCGGACATCCTCATCGAGCGCCTCGCTGCGGAGGAGCATACCTTCGCGAGCAACGAACGCTTCCATCTACACGGCATGAATGGCCGTCAGATCCATCGCCTGCTCGCCCGCACGACGGACTACGTGGAGACCCGCTCTGGTCAGGTGTCGCGATACACCGAGTACATCCAACGCCGAGGGAAGAACGGCTACGAGGTCGAGCACATCTGGGCGAACCACCCCGAGCGCCACGCGGACGAGTTCGCGCATCCCACCGACTTCGCCGAGTACCGCAACCGGATCGGTGGTCTGCTGCTCCTGCCCAAGAGCTTCAACGCCAGCTACGGCGACAAACCCTACACAGACAAGCGAGAGCACTACTTCGGCCAGAACCTGCTGGCCCAGAGCCTTCACGAGTCTGCGTATGAGCACAACCCGGGGTTTCGGAAATTCCGTGAGGAGTCGGGCCTGAGGTTCCAGCCCCACAGACAGTTCAGGAAGGCAGACCTCGATGCGCGACAGGCGTTGTATCGCGCGCTCGCTGAGCAGATATGGAGTCCGGAGAACTTGCGGAAGGAGGTGACTGCATGATCGGCGACCTCAAGCCTCTCCGTGATGAAGGACTCCGAAGTCGAATGGCTTGGATGTGTGCCGGATCTTTGGGACATGCGCAAGCTTCGGAGGGTCTTGTGAGAACTCACCGAGACGAACCGGCCTAATCATAGCTTCTCTCCGTTGTTCGTGAGAAAGGCGTGACTGCACGCGACATCGGGGACCGCGACTGGAACCACAACTTCGGCGCTCCTGGCACATCTGTGGGCGTGGCGATGGCGGTCCCTGGCGGGAGGGGCCGTCTCGCGTTGTCGGATCGGAGTTCCGCGGTTGCAGGAAGATGCGCACCGGTTTGCACGGCACGATGAAGGTGGTTCCAACACCGTCTCCGGAGTGCCTTGGTGAGGGGCGGTCGCCGTCGAGGCCAGCGCGCGGATCAAGGCGTGCCACGAAACAGATGGGTCGACCGGGTGCCTGCGATATGGCCTTCCGCGCGTGGTTGCGCGATCATCCGGACCATGAGCAGAGTCGACCTGTCGCTCCTGTCCACCGAGGCGCGCAACCCGCGCAGCAGCGAGCTCGATGCGATGTCGACGCTCGACCTCGTCACGGCGATGAACGACGAGGATCGCCATGTCGCCGAGGCGGTGCGCGAGGTGCTGCCGCGCATCGCGGCGGCGATCGACGCGATCGCGCAACGCATGCACAAGGGGGGGCACCTGATCTACGTGGGGGCGGGCACCTCGGGTCGGCTCGGCGTGCTCGACGCGGCCGAGTGTGCGCCGACGTTCTCGGCCTCGCCGGAGCAGGTTCGCGGCCTGATCGCTGGCGGTGCCGATGCGATGTGGCGGGCCGTCGAAGGCGCCGAGGACGACCCGGAACTCGCCGCTCGGGATCTCGACGAGGCGGGCCTCGGCAAGAAGGACATCGTCGTCGGTATCGCCGCCAGCGGTCGCACCCCCTACGTGCTCGGCGCGCTCGACCACGCTCGGAAGGTCGGCGCCCTGACCGTCGGCGTGACGATGAATCCGGGCAGCGCGGCGGTCCTCGACGTCGACCACGCGATCGAAGTCGCGACCGGCGCCGAGGTCCTGACCGGCAGCACGCGGCTGAAGGCCGGCACCGCCACCAAGATGGTGCTGAACATGCTCAGCACCGGCGCGTTCGTGCGGCTCAACAAGGTCTACGGCAACCTGATGGTCGACCTGCAGGCGAGCAACGCCAAGCTACGCGCGCGCAGCGTGCGCATCGTCGCCGAGGCCTGTCGCTGCGACTCGGACGAGGCCGAACGCCTGCTCGCCGCCGCCGACGGCGAGGTCAAGACCGCCATCGTCGCCCGCATCAAGGACGTGCCGCCGCACGTCGCGCGCACCCTGCTGTTCACCCACGACGGGAGCGTGCGGGCCGCGCTCGACGCGCCGGCGTGAGTGGCGCGCCGCAACGCCGCTGGCGCTCGCTCGATGCCCTGCGCGGCCTGTCGATCGCCGCGATGATCCTGGTCAACAACCCCGGGCGCTGGGGGGCGGGCTGGCAGTTCGCGCCGCTGCGCCATGCGGAATGGCACGGGTGCACGTTCACCGATCTGGTGTTCCCGACGTTCCTGTTCTGTGCCGGGGTCGCGATCGTGCCGGCGCTGGGGCGTCGCCTGGGCGATCGCGCCCTTTCTCCGGTTGCGTTGCTGCCGGGCATCTGGCTGCGGGTCGCCAGGTTGGTCGCGCTCGGCATCTTCCTGTCGGCGTTCCCCCTGCTGACGTTCGCCGACGGCCACGGTCTGTTCGAGCCGCTGCTGTCGGCGCGCATCCCCGGTGTGCTGCAGCGCATCGGGGTCTGCTATGGCCTCGCCGCGACGTTGTTCCTGCTGGTTTCGGCGACCGTGCGGCGCGGCATCTTGCTGTCGTGCCTGTTGCTCTACTGGCCGTTGCTCACGCTGGTCCCGGTTCCCGGGCAGGGGCCGCCGGATCTGTCGGGGCCGCAGGCGACGTTGGCGGGCTACGTCGACCGCGCGGTGTTCGGTTCGCACATCTGGGTCGTCGACAGCTACGACCCGGAAGGGTTGTTGAGCACGATCCCGGCGCTCGCGACCACCTTGCTGGGCCTCGAAGCGGGCGTGCTGCTGCGCCGTAGCCCGGAACCCGAACGGCGGGTGCGGCGGCTCGTGGCGTTTGCCGCCCCGCTGCTGGCGGTCGGGTTGGCTTGGTCGTTTGCGCTGCCGTTCAACAAGGCGCTGTGGACCGGCAGCTACGCGCTGTGGACGGCCGGCATCGCGTCCCTGGCGCTGGCCGCCTGCGTCTGGCTGTTCGAGGTCCGCCGGTTCGACCGCCTGGCGGTGCCGCTGTCGGTCTACGGTACGAATGCACTGCTGGTGTTCGTCGGCAGCGGCCTGCTGGGAAGGGTGTTCGGCCGGCTGTGGACGGTGTCGGTCGACGGCCGCGAGGTGCCGGTGAAGTCCTGGTTCTTCGCCACGGTGCTCGCGCCGTACGCGCCACCGAAGGTGGCTTCCTTGGTGTTTGCGCTGCTCTGGATCGTGGCCTGGTACCTGCTCCTGCGGGTTCTCTACCGTCGCGGCTGGTTCTGGCGCGTATGAGGACGCCTGCCACAAGATACTGCTAGAGAATGCGTTGCGTGCACCCAGCCGGTTCTGGTGGAAGCTCCTGACAACCGCCGCGCGATTCCATGTAAGTGCTGGTTGTGCAGATGTTTGCGATTCATCTGGCGGGTGGGGGACGGCCTGCGAACCCTTGCCAGCGGAGCCCCGTTTCGGCACAGTTGATGGACGATGGACCCACACGCTACCCCCGAAGTCCGCGTCCTGGGCGCTGCCGACGCCGCCGTGCCGCTGCTGCTCGACGAGCTGCGGGGCGCGATCGCGCGCGGCCAGCGTCCGCTCGTCAGCTTTGCCACCGGCTCGACCTACACGGCGTTCTTCCGGGCGCTCGATGCCGAACTGCAGGAGGGCCGCATCGCCAATGCCGACTTTCTCGGCACCCACCTCGACGAGTTCATCGCCTTCGAACCGAGCCGACGGGGCGGCATGGTGCACGAGCTGACCCTGCGTTGCCCGGCGCTGCGCGACATGCTCGCGCGGGGTTCGTTCCTGCCGGTGCCGTGCTACGGTTCGGAAGGTTCGCTGCGCGCCCACGAGGAACGCATCGAACGCGCCGGCGGGGTCAAGCTGCAGTACCTCGGCCTCGGCCGCAACGGCCACATTGCGTTCAACGAGCCGGGGGCGTCGTTCGACGAAGGCTTCCACGTCACCATGCTCGCCGAGTCGACCCGCGCGGACGCCAAGTCGCGCTTCGTGCCGGACGAGCCGCCGCGTCGCGCGGTCACCGCCGGCCTGCGCTCGATCCTCGGCGCCGAACGCATCGTGCTGTGCGCGTTCGGCAAGGCCAAGGCCGACGCCGTGCACGACATGCTGAAGGGCGAGATCCATGCGAACTGCCCCGCCTCGGCGCTTCGCCGCCACCCGAACGTGCTGGTGCTGCTCGATCCGGAGGCGGCCAGCAGCCTCGACGCCGATGCGATCGCGGGTGCGAACTGCTGAGTCCTGACGCGGGCCGTGCGGATCCATGCGTGGTCCGGGTTAGCATGCTCCGCCCAACATGGATCCGCACACTCCCGTGACCAGTCCCACGGCAGCCGCCGGCCAGATCGCGCTCGCCGAGGTCGAAGCGCTCTTGCAGCGGCCGTTGCTCGATCTCGTCTTTGAAGCCGCCGGTGTGCACCGGCAACACCACGACCCTGGTCGGGTGCAGTGTTCGCAACTGCTGTCGATCAAGACCGGGGGGTGCCCGGAGGACTGCGGCTACTGCTCGCAGAGCGCGCATCACGAGACGGCGCTCGCCCGCGAGCCTCTCATGTCGGTCGACCAGGTGCTGGCGGCGGCCGCGGCCGCGCGCCAGAACGGTGCCGAGCGCTTCTGCATGGGGGCTGCTTGGCGGGCGGTCCCGAAGGGCGAACCTTTCGAACGCGTGCTCGCGATGGTGCGCGGCGTCAAGGAGCTCGGCATGGAGGCTTGCGTCACCCTCGGCATGCTCGACGAGGAACAGGCCGCGCAGCTTCGGGAGGCCGGGCTCGACTACTACAACCACAATCTCGACACCGGTCGGAGCCACTACCGGAACGTCGTCACCACGCGTTCCTACGACGACCGCCTCGCGACGATCGCGAACGTGCGCAAGGCCGGCGTCAAGGTCTGTTGCGGGGGCATCCTCGGCCTCGGCGAGCGGCGCCAGGGCCGCGCCGAGCTGCTGCACGAACTCGCCAACCTCGATCCACCGCCGGAGTCGCTGCCGATCAACACCTTGGTGCAGGTCGAGGGCACGCCGATGGCCGGTTCCGAGGAGCTGGATTGGACGGAACTCGTGCGCACGGTCGCGGCAGCGCGCGTGTTGATGCCGACGACCGCGATTCGTCTGTCCGCCGGCCGCACCGATCTCGACGAGGCGACGCAGGCGATGTGCTTTCTGGCCGGCGCCAACTCGATCTTCGTCGGCGACGAGCTGCTGACGACCCCCAACCCCGAGCCGGCGACGGACGCGGCCTTGCTGCGCAAGCTGTCGCTCCTTCCAGTCGCGCACGCACCCTCTGAGTAGGTGGCGACCGTGCGCGACGACGGACTCGATCGCGAGCTGCGCTCTGCGCTCGCGGAACGGCGGCGTCTGGGGTGCGAGCGCGAGACGTTCCTCGACGGGTCGGTGCCGGGGCTCGACTTCGGCAGCAATGACTACCTCGGCCTGGCGCGCGATCCGGCGATCACCGCCGCGATGGCGTCGGCGTGCCGGCACGGGGCCGGCGGCCGTTCTTCGCGCCTGCTGTCCGGCGGCTCACCGCTGCACGAGCAGTGCGAGGCGGCGCTGGCGGACTGGCTCGGCGACGAGGCGGCGCTGCTGTTCCCATCGGGCTACCAGGCGAACGTCGGCCTCGTCGGGGCCCTGGTCGGCCGCGGCGATGCCGTGATCTCCGACCGCGACAACCACGCGTCGTTGATCGACGGTGCGCGGCTGTCGCGTGCGCGCGTCGTCGTGCACGCGCACCGGGACCTCGCCGACCTCGAACGCGCGCTGCGGGAGACCGCGGGCGCGCGGCGCCGGTTGGTGTTGACCGAGGGGGTCTTCAGCATGGCGGGCGACCGCGCGCCCCTCGCCGAGATCGACGCGCTGTGCCGCCGCCATGACGCGTGGCTGGTCGTCGACGAGGCGCACGCGGTCGGGTTGCTCGGGCCGCAGGGTGCCGGCGCGTGGGCTGCGGCCGGCGTCGTCGGTGCGCACCGCATGTGTGCCCGCATCGCGACCGGCGGCAAGGCGCTCGGGGTCGCGGGCGCGTTCGTTGCCGGCAGCGCCGCGCTGCGTGCGCACCTGGTGCACGCGGCCCGATCGTTTCTGTTCACGACGGCTCCGCCGCCGCCGGTCGCGGGTGCGCTGCTCGCGGCGATCGCCCGCTGCCGAAAGGCCGATGACCGGCGCGCAGCGGCGCTCGCGAACGCGCGTTCGCTCGCCACCCGGCTCGGCTTGCCCGCCCCGGACGCCGCGATCGTGCCGCTGACGGTGGGGGACAGTGCGGCGGCGGCCACGTTGGCGAAGCAGCTTGCCGAGGAGGGCATCTACGCACCCGCGGTGCGGCCGCCGACGGTGGCACCCGGGCGGGCCGGCCTGAGGATCGTGTGCCATGCGGGGCACACCGAGGAGCAGATCGAACGGTTGGCGTCGTTGCTGTCGGTGCGGTTCATCCGCCCTGCCCAACCGCTCCCCTCGCCGACGGGCTCCGCCGCGGTCACCTGCATCACCGGCACCGACACCGGCGTCGGCAAGACCGTCGTTTCGGCGCTGTTGCTGCGCGCGGCGCTGCGCCGTGGCCCGGCCCGCTACTGGAAGCCGCTGCAGACCGGCGACGACGACGACACCGCCACCGTGCGCGCGCTGAGCGGTGCCGACGCGGAGGCGCTGCTGCCCAACCATGCACACTTCCCGCGGCCCGCGTCGCCGCACGAAGCGGCCGCCGCGGCGGGCGCGCGCATCGACGTCGAGGCCATGCACGGCGAGTTCGAACGGCTGCGGAGCGCGGCGCCAGACCGCCTGTTGGTCGAGTTCGCCGGCGGCCTGCTGGTGCCGATCGACTTGCAGCCGCCGGCCCTGCAGATCGACTGGCTCGCACGCATGCAGGCCCAGGTGGTGCTGGTGGCGCGGTCGGGGCTCGGCACGCTCAACCACACGCTGCTGTCGGTCGAGGCCCTGCGTGCCCGCGGCTTGACGCCGCGTGCGCTGTTCCTGGTCGGTGAACCGCATCCCGCCAACCACGCGAGCCTGCGGCGGCTGGCCGGCATCGCCCACTGCTTTGAGGTGCCGCGGTTCGAGGCTGTCACCGCCGCGGCGCTCGACGGCTGGCTCGAACGCCATGACCTGTCCGCCCTGTTCGATGATTGATCTACCCGCACGCGACGCTCGCGTCGTCTGGCATCCCTACACCCAGCACGGTGTCGAAGGACCACCCCTGCCGGTGGTGCGCGGCCACGGGGCCTGGCTCGAGCTGGCCGACGGCACGCGCATCCTCGACGCGATCTCGTCGTGGTGGGCGACCCTGCACGGCCATTCGGAACCGGCGTTGGTCGAGGCGATGCACGCGCAGGCGCGGCAGCTCGACCACGTGCTGTTCGCCGGGGCCACGCACGAGCCGGCGGTGCGCCTCGCGGAGAGCCTGCTCGCGGTCGCGCCCGAGGGGTTGTCGCGGGTGTTCTTCTCCGACGACGGTTCCACCGCGGTCGAAGCCGCGTTGAAGATGGTGCTGCAGTCGTGGGTGCACCACGGCGAGCCGCAGCGGCGTGTGTTCGTGGCGCTCACGGGCGCGTACCACGGCGATACCTTCGGTGCGATGGCGGCCGGCGATCCCGAGCCGTTCTTCGGGGCGTTTGCGCCGCTGCTGTTCGAGGTGCGCCGCGTGCCGGCAGACGCCAACGAACTGGCGCGGGCGTTCGACGAACTCGGCGAACGTGCCGCGGGCTTTCTGCTCGAGCCGCTGCTCCAGGGGGCCGCCGGCATGCGCGTGATGGGCGAACGCTTCGTGCAGGCCGCGCGCACTCTGTGCACCGAGCGCGGGGTGCCGCTGGTCGCCGACGAAGTGATGACCGGCTTCGGGCGCACCGGGGAGCTGTTCGCCTGCCTGCGCGCCGGCATCACTCCCGATGTGCTGTGCCTCGCCAAGGGCCTCACGGGCGGCGTCCTGCCGCTCGCCGCGACGGTGGTCACCGAGGAGCTGTTCGCCTGCTTCCTGCACCACGAACGCTCGCGGTTCTTTCCCCACGGCCACACGTTCACTGCCAACCCGATCGCCTGCGCGGTCGCGAACGCGTCGCTCGAGCTGTGCCGCCGGCGCGACGTGCCGGCGCGGCTCGACGCGATCGGGCGCGTGATCCGCGAGGAACTGCGGCCGCTCGAGCACGACCCCCGGGTGCGCGACGTGCGTCAGCTCGGGGGCATGGCCGCGTTCGACCTCGTGGTGGCCGACGCGGATCGCGGTTACCTGTCGGCGCTCACTCCCGATCTGCGCCGGCGCGCGATCGCGGCCGGCGTGCTGCTGCGCCCATTGGGCAACGTGGTCTACGCATTGCCGCCGGCGTGCACGACCGACGACGAAGCGCGCCGTATCGGCACCGTGATGCGCGAACTGGTCGCGGGCATGGACTGACCCGCCCGCCGCTTCGGGACCCATCGGGTTTACCCGTATCGGTGCGCGTTGCGGTCGGTGGCAGGGCGCGTTCGCGCGCCGCTCGATGCGAGACGAGAGTCAAGGTCGGCAGGTGCGCCTGTCGAAGGTTTCGGCAGCGCGGAGAGGCTGCCATGCGTTTGAAGACCAAACTGATCCTGGCGTCGGTGGCGCTGGGAGTGCTGCCGGTCTCGGTCGTGAGCTATCGCGGCCACCAGCAGATCGATGCGACGTTCGCGACCGTCATGGACTCGGCGGCTCAGGCTCTGCAGGAGCAAGTGCGCGCCAAGCTGACCGCGACGCGCGAGTTGGCGCGCAGGTCGATCGAGGACTACTTCCGCACGGCGCGCGACCAGATGGTGACGTTCGCACAGGATGGCATGGTCGTCGAGGCAATGCGCGGCTTCCGCGGCGCGTATGCGCAGTATCTCGAGGAGCGGTCCTTTGGCGAGGACGATGTCGCCCGGATGCGCACCGAGCTGGCCAGCTACTACGACGGTGAGTTTGCGGCCGAGTACCGGCGCTGCAATCCGCAAGAGGAGCCGGCGACGCACGCCTGGCTTCGTTCGCTCGATCCGACCGGGATTGCGCTGCAGCACGCCTACCTGCGTGCCAATCCCAACCCGCTCGGCGAGAAGCTGCGATTGGAGCGTCCGGTCGGCGATACCTCGCACTATGCAGCGCTGCACGCGCGCATCCAGCCGCTGCTGCGCGACTACATGGAGCGGTTCGGCTACTACGACATCTTCCTGATCGAACCGGAGCAGGGCACGGTCGTCTATTCGGTCTGCAAGGAGCTCGACTTCGCGACTTCGTTGCGCCAGGGTGCCTACCGCGACACCAGCTTCGCGCGCGCCTTCGAGCGCGCCAGCCAGGGGCGGCGCGGTAGCTGTGTGCACGAGGACTTCGAACGCTACGCGCCGTCGTGCGCGATCCCCGCGAGCTTCCTCGCCAGCCCGATCTACGACGGTGGCGAGCTGATCGGCGTGGCGTGCTTCCAGATGCGTCTCGATCGCATCACCGCGGTGGCCAGCGTGCGCGCCGGGATGGGCGAGACCGGCGAGGTCTACATGGTCGGCAGGGACCATCTGATGCGTTCGGATTCCTACCGCGACCCGGAACACCGTTCGGTCGCGGCTTCGTTTCGGCATCCCGACGAGGGGGCGGTGCGCACGACGGGCGTGACACGGGCGCTGCAGGGTGAGGCGACGGTGGCGGAAGAGGAGAACTACGCCGGCATGACCGTGGTCGGTGCCTACGCGCCCGTCGAGATCGGCGAACACATCTGGGCGATCGCCTGCGAGGTCGAGACCCGAGAAGCCTACGGGGCGATCACTGCGCTCGAAGACGCGGCCGACGAACACCTCGCGGCGATGTTCGTCGAGTCACTGTGGCTCGTGTTGCTCGTCATCGGCGTCGTGGCCGTGTTCGGCACGCTGGCCGCGCGCCGGCTATCGGTGGCGTTGACCCGGATGAGGGATGCCGCGACCGCGATCGCCGACAAGGATCTGACCGGGACCCGGCTCGACGCCGAGGGACGCGATGAGGTGGCCGAGCTCGGCCACGCCATCGATGCGATCGGTGACTCGCTGCGCGGCGTCTTGCAGCAGGTGCAACACGGAGTCGGCGAGATCGCGGCGGGCACCACCGAGGTGAAGTCCACCTCGATGGGTTTGGCGAACGGATCCCAGGATCAGGTCGAGAAGGTCTCGTCGATCCAGGAGACAGTCGGCAGGCTCAACGAACAGGCGCAGGCCAATGCGGATCGCGCCGGCCAGGCCGTGCAGATCTCCGCGGCGGCGTCGCGCAGCACCGATGTCGGCCGCCGCGAAATGGGGCGCATGCGCGAGGCGATGCAGGCGATCGCGGATTCGAGCGCCGAGATCTCGAACGTGATCAAGGTCATCGACGACATCGCCTTCCAGACCAACCTGCTGGCGTTGAATGCCGCGATCGAAGCCGAGGGGGCCGGCGAGCACGGCAAGCGGTTCGCGGTGGTCTCGGAAGAGGTGCGCAAGCTCGCCGAACGCAGCGCCACCGCCGCGCGCGAGACCGCGGCCATGATCCGGGAGTCGTCGCAGCGGGTCGCGACCGGCGTCGAACTCGCCGGCACCGTCGAACAATCGCTCGGCGAGACGATGCAGGGCATCGAGCGCGTCGACGGCATCCTCAAGGAGATCGACAGCGGTTCGCGCGAGCAGAGCAGCGAGGTCGCCCAGGTGCGCGACGCCGTGGCCGTGCTCGAGAGCCTCGGCCACCAGTCGGCGGCCGGTTCCGAACAACTGTCGGCAGCGGCCGCCCGTTCGTCCACGCTCAGTGCGTCCTTGCTGAGCATGGTCGAGCAGTTCCGGCTGCCGAGCGAGTGAGGCGGACGTGAGCGGTCACGCGGCGATAGCGGCGGGCAGGTTCCTGACCTTCCGCGTCGATGGCAGCGACTACGCCGTGCCGACGAATCGGGTGCGCGAAGTCACCCCGCTCCGCACCATCGCCGAGGTTCCGAACGGCACCGAGGCGTTGGTCGGCACCATGGACCTGCGCGGCGAGATCCTGCCGGTGGTCGACTTGCGTACGGTGTTGGGCGCCGAGGGGACGACCGAACCGGACGCCCGAGCGGTCATCCTCGTGCTGAAGCCGGCGGCGGGCGGTCGGAGCGGCGACCTCGGGGTGCTGGTCGAACGGATCGGTTCGCGCGTCGAGTTGGCGCCGGATGAGATCCTGCCGCCGCCCGAGGTGTGCGGCCGGCAGATGGCCGAGTGCGTGGCGGCGGTCGCGCGCATCGGGGAGCAGCGGGCATGCATCCTCGACGTCGACACGTTGCTCGCCCTCGATGGTGGTGGCGCGCGTGGGGACGATGCGGGTGTCGGCGAGCCCGTCGCATCGACGGCCAGTGCGCCGCCGCGACTCAAGTTGCTGTCGTTCTTCCTCGGCGAGCAGCAACTTGCGATCCGCTCGACGCAGATCGTGTGCGTGCAACCTGCTCCGGAGTTGCAGGCGGACGGCTACATGCCCGAGTTCCTGTGTGGCTTCGGGTTTCGGGACGGAGTGCGGTTCGGGGTCGTCGACATGGCGGAGCGGTTCGGCGTGGCCGACGCCGCCGACGATCCGCGCGCAACCCTGATCGTGCGCTGCGGGGACAACGAGGTCGGCCTGCTCGCCGACCGCGTCGGCACGCTCGTCGAGGTCGAAGAACGCGAGATCCAGAGCAGCGCGCGTTTCGACGAACTGCTGGCCGATGCGCGTTTGACGCGGGGGTTCGTGACCCGCGAGGGCGCGCCGATCCAGGTGCTCGATCCGGACGGTTTGCTGACGGCGGCGCAGCGTCGGGAACTGCTGCGTTGGAGTCGCGCGATGGCGGCGATCCAGTTGCACGACCAGACCGTGCACCGCGCCGGGATGCCGGGGCCGGAGCCGGTGATCGACGCCGATCGGGAGCGGCTTGCCGGCAACTACCTGTGCGCGCTTTGCGACGGCGTCGAACTCGCGATCCCCAGTCGGTGCGTGCTCGAAGTGTTGGAGGGCAAAGACCTCGACGCGGTGCCGTTGGCCGAACCCGATCTGCTCGGGTTGCTGAAGGTGCGCGGTGAGAGCCATCCGGTGCTCGACACCGCTGGGCGCATCGGCTACGGCCGGCGCATTCGCGATCGCGACGATGTCGAGGATCTGCGCCCGGTGGTGGTGCTGCTGCGCACCGACGAGCGGCCGGTCGGTTTGCTGGTCGACCAGATCCTCGGCCTGAAGCGCATCGCCGCGGACCAGTTGCTGGGTCGCGAGGCCTCCGAGTTGCCGGTGTTCGAGCACCTGCTCCGCTCGGTGGCCGAAGTCGACGGCCGCAAGGTCTACCTGATCGACGTCGATGCCGTCCTGCAACGCGAGGGCCGCTCGCTGGTCGAGGAGTTCGAACGGTTCCGGGCGGAGGTCCGCGACCCGCGCGGCTTCGACACGCTCGCGGCCCTTCTGCGGGACGGCGGGTGGATGTCCGTCGAGGTCGGCGAAGAGGGGGACCCGCGTTGACCGGATCGACACGCCGTCGGAGCACGACTTCGCCGCCGGCCGGCGCTACCGTGCCGAGGTGAACTACGCCCGTTGGTCGTCGCTCCTCCTGCTGTTGGTCTTTGGCGCCTGCCAGGCGGCCGCCGACGTCGTCGAGCGGCAGTTGCGCGCGCTGTCGCTCGAACGGAAGGCCGGCCAGTTGTTCATGTCCTGGAGCCTCGCGCGCCCCGATGGCGACAACCACGAACGCCTGCTGCGCTGGGTCGAGGAAGTCGGGCTCGGCGGCGTGATCCTGAGCCTCGGTAGCTGCGAGGATGCCGCTGCACTGATCCCGCGGTTGCAGGCGAAGGCGCAGGTGCCACTGTTGCTGGCTGGCGACTTCGAAGGTGGCGTCTGGTTCCGCCTCGAGGGCGCGACCGAGCTCGGCAACCAGATGCTGATCGGCGCCACCGGTTCGCCGGCGTTGGCCGAACGCGCCGGTCGGGTGACGGCCGAGGAAGCGAAGGCGCTCGGCTTCCACTGGGTGTTCGCACCGGTTCTCGACGTCAACAGCAACCCCGACAATCCGATCATCAACGTGCGCAGCTTCGGCGAGGACCCGCAGCAGGTCGCGGTGATGGGGGCGGCGTTCGCGCGCGGGGTGCGGCAGGCCGGGCTGATCGCCTGCGGCAAGCACTTCCCGGGCCACGGCGACGTCGACCGCGATTCGCACCTGCAACTGCCGACGGTCCCCGGCGATCGGGAACGGTTGCACCGCGTCGAACTGCACCCGTTTGCAGTGGCGGCGCGGGAAGGCCTCGAATCGGTGATGACCGGCCACCTGGCGGTTCCCGGGCTCGGCGAATCCCCCGACGTGCCGGCGACGTTGAGCCGCAGGATCCTGCACGACGTGCTGCGCGAAGAGCTCGGCTTCACCGGGCTGGTGGTCACCGATGCCCTCGACATGGGTGGGGTCAAGCACGCGTTGCCGCCGGGCGAGGTTGCGGTGCGGGCGCTGCTGGCAGGCGCGGACGTGCTGCTGATGCCGCCCGACCCGCTGCGCGCGCGGCAGGCGGTGGTCGACGCGGTGAACTCCGGCCGCGTGCCGATGGCGCGCCTCGACGACGCCGTGCGCCGGATCATCGCGATGAAGGCGCGGGTCGGCCTGCTCGCCGGTCGCGGCAAGGTGATGCCCGACTGGCGCCGGCGCGTGCGCACCGAGGAGTCGCTGGCGGTCGCCGAGGAGATCGCCGCCAAGGGCCCGGTGTTGGTGCGCAATCGGGATGCCGCGCTGCAGACCGTGCTGCGCCGAAAGGACGGCAACACGCTGCTGGTCACCCTGGTCGACCGTGACGAGGGGCAGGGCGACGCGTTCGTCGCGGCGCTGCGCGGCCCGGTGCGCGTCGACCAGGGGGCGTCGATCCGGCTGTCGAACGCCAGTTCCGCGGACGAGGTGGCGGCGGCGGTCGACCGGATCGCCGCCGCCGAGAACGTCGTGCTCGCCGTCTACGTCAAGGTGCGAGCGTTCACCGGGGGGCTCGCCGTGCCGGCAAACCTGCAGCCGGTGCTCGATGCGCTGACCGACGAACAGAGCGTCGTGCTGGTTTCGTTCGGCAATCCCTACCTGGTGCGCTCCGCACCGCGCGCCGACGCCTACGTGGCCGCGTTCACCCGCACCGCGCACGTGCAGCGCGCGGTGGCTTCGGCGTTGCTCGGCCGCAGCGAGTTCGTCGGCAAGTTGCCGGTCCGCATCCCCGGAGTAGCGGCGATGGGCGACGGTGTCGGTGCCTCCCCAGCGGAACCGGAGCTGCAACGGCGGCTGCGGGAACGGCTCGATCGGGCGGTCGCGGCGCACGCGTTCCCGGGTGCTCAGTGCCTGGTGTTGCGCGGCGGTGACGTGCTCGCGCGGGTCTGCGTCGGCGGCATGACCTACGACGCCGACTCGCCGCCGGCGCGCGAATACGATCTCGCCTCGTTGACGAAGGTGTGCGCGACCACGCCGACGGTGCTGAAGCTGGTCGCCGACGGCCGCTTGTCGCTCGACGATCCGGTGCAGAAGTGGGTGCCGGACTTCGTCGGGGACGGCAAGGATGCCGTCACCATCCGCCACCTGATGGCCCACCAGGGCGGACTGCCGTCCTACGTGCGGTTCTTCCGCACGCTGCAGGGCCGGCGGGAGATCCTGCGAGCAGCCGCCCGCGAGGGGTTGATGCTCGAGCCGGGCACCGCGGTGCGCTACAGCGACCTCGGCTTCATGTTGTTGATGGCGGTGGTCGAAGCCGCCAGCGGCGAGCCGTTCGAGGATTACGTGCGCACCCGGATCTGGCAGCCGCTGGGCATGTCCGGTGCGCGATTCGTCGCGACGTCGGGGCCGCCCCTGAAGAGCGCGGCGCCGACGGAACGGGATCCGGCGCGCGGCGGCATCGTGCACGGCTACGTGCACGACGAGAACGCCTACGCCATGGGCGGTGTCTCCGGCCACGCCGGCATGTTCGCCACCGTCGACGACGTGGCCAACTACGGCCGCGCGCTGCTGAGTGGTGGCGGCGGCGTGCTGCCGCCCGAACTTGTCGCGGCGGCCACGCGCCCGTCGGGCATCGGCGACGACACCACCCGAGGGCTCGGCTTCCAGTTGCTGCAGAGCGGCTCCTACGGCGGCACCGACGTTCCGGCCGGCACCTTCGGCCACACCGGTTTCACCGGCACGTCGCTGTGGTGCTGCCCGCGCTACGACGCGTGTGTCGTGCTGCTGACCAACCGGGTCTACCCGACCCGGGTGAACAACCAGATCACCGCGGTGCGGCGGGACGTGCACGATCTGGTGCTCGCCGCGCTACGCTGAGTGAATGGTGATTCCCGCGATACGGGTCTTGGTCGCGGCGGCGCTGCTCGCCGCGCCCCAGGTCGCGCAGCAAGAGGCGCCCGCGCGCATCCACGTCATCGGCGCCAGCGTCAGTGGCGGCTTCGAGGACGGCCCGTTGTTCGGCGCCGAGGAGCAGGGGGATTCGATCCCGCTGCAGAAGTTGCTGA
>DRKG01000346.1 GCA_011051855.1 bacterium
CCTTCGCGCACCTCGCCGACGTCACGCAGCAGCACCGGCACACCCTCGTAGGCCGTCACCACGATGGATTCGAGTTGATCGACCGTCGTCGCCAACCCGATGCCGTGCACCAGGTGGAGTTCGCCGGCATCCTCGATGACGCCGCCGCCGACGTTCTGGTTGTTCGCTCGCAGCGTGTCGATGACGTCACCGAGCGTCAGGCCGTACTTGATCAACCTCTGAGGGTCGACGATCACGTGGTACTGCCGCCGCTCGCCGCCCCACGTGTTGACCTCCGCCACGCCTGAGACGGTCAACAACTGCGGTCGGATGACCCAGTCGTGCAGGGTCGTCAAGTCCGCCAGCGAGTAGCCCTCGCCGCGCACGGCGTAGTGCAGGACTTCGCCCAAGCCCGTGGCCACCGGCCCCATCGTCGGCCGCGGCAATCCCGCCGGCAGCTCGACGGCCTGCAACCGCTCGTTGATCAACTGCCGCGCGAAGTAGATCCCCGTGCCCTCTTCGAACACGGCCACGACCTGCGAAAAGCCGAACTTCGACACCGAGCGTACGTCGCGCAGACCTGGCAAGCCGCCGATCACCTGCTCGACCGGGAAGGTGATCTGCTGCTCGATCTCGGTCGGGTTCAGGGAAGGAGCCGCGGTGTTGATCTGCACCTGCACCGGCGTGGTGTCGGGGAACGCGTCGATCGGCAGACGCGCGAGCGACCAGAAGCCTGCCCCGATGAAGCCAGCGGAGAAGACGAGGACGATGAGCCGGTTGCGCAGCGACCAGGAAACGATGGCGTCGAACATGGAGGCTACTTACCCAGGTGCTCGACCTCGCAGCAGCCCGCACCGATGCTGCTCTTCTTGAGTTCGGTCTTGAGCAGAAAGCTGCCCCGGGTGACCACTCGGTCACCTTCGTCCAGGCCCGAAAGCACCTCGTAGTAGTCGCCCGTGTCGTAGCCGAGGTGGAGCTTGCGAGGCGCGAACTCCGTGCGCGAGCGCTGCACGAACGCCACGTTGCAGCAACCTTCCCACTGCACGGCGGCCTTGGGCACGAGCAGGGCGGGTTCTCCGGCACGGGTCACGATCCGCACCCGGCCATACATACCGGCACGGAGCTGGCCGTCGCCATTCTCGATTTCCGCGCGCACTTTGACCGTCCGCGTCCGGCGATCGACCTCCGTGCTGATCCAGGTCACCTTCCCGGCGAAGGTCAAGCCGAACGAACCATCCAGGTTCAGGAGGAGATCCTGGCCGACGGCGACTCTCGATACTTCGCTCTGCTCGACATCGGCCAGCACCCAGATGCGCGAGGTGTCGGCAATCGAGATCAGCGCACCTTCCCGATTCCCCGGTTGCGAACTGGCGGGCTGACCAACCACCGCGCGGAGTTCGACGACGACACCGTCGAACGGCGCGACGAGCTCCAGTCGGGTCGACGTGTCGCCGGCCGCCATGACCTGCTCGATCTTCTCGTCGCCCAGTCCGAGGTTGCGAAGCTTCTGCTCCGCGACGGCAAGCGCGATGCGGCTCTCGGTGAGGTTCGTGCCGGCCTCGATGACGTCCTTCTCCGTCGACAAACTCTCTTGGAGCAGGTGCTCCTCCCGCGCGTGGTTCCGCTCCCACAGTTCGACGCGAGCTGCGGCTTGCAGGAGTTCCGATTTGGCCGTGCCGAGTTCCGCCGAATCCACGACGAGCAGAACGTCGCCGCGCTCGACGCGATCACCGAGCTGCTTGTGCACCGCGACCACGTAGCCGGAGGCTCGCGAAGCCAGCATCGCATGCCGGGTAGCGTCGTAGCGCAGCTCAGCAGGTGCCGACACCATCCGCCGCAGCGGTGCGCGAACCACCTCCTGGATCTCCAGTCCGGCGCGAACCGCTACATCAGGGCTCGCGAAACGGATCGTGCTGTTCTCCGTGTCGCACGTCGCCGACGGCCTGCGCTGGACTCGTGGCGCATCATCCAGCACCACCTCGATATCGGGAGCGACCGCCGGCAGCTCGCCGCCAGTGGGGTCGTACTTGCTGAACTTGTCCAGCGTGCCCGGGTTGCAGAGCTCACACTGGGACTCCGCCACCCGGTGCCCAGCACACCAGTCGTTGCGATCGCGGAAGACGCGTTCCAGATCCGGCCGGCAGCGTGAGCAGATCGCTTCGGGAACGCCGTGCTCCTGGCAGAATCCCATCGATTCCAACAGCGACGGGTCGCAGAACGGGCAGTTCTCGAGCCCGTGCGGTTCACAGGATGCCGCGTCCGTAGTCGCGTTCGCCGCATCGAACCCGGACATGGCCCGCGCACCATACCAACCGCCGATCACGACAGCGGCGAGGGCCAGCGATACAAGAACGTTCCTCGTGGACTTCTTCATGGTTCTTTCCTCTGCTCGGTGTGCAGCCAGGCTTCGCGCGGCGCACCCGTCACCCGCTCCAGGTCGGATATCGCGATCGCGACTTGCTGCAGTCGGCGAAGGTGTTCCCGCCGAGCCGTGAGCAGGCTTCGCTGCAACTCGAGGACGGGCAGGATCGTCGATTTCCCGCTCCGATAGGCTTCCCGCGCCAATGCGAGAGCTTCGCGCGAACGCGCCAGGATCTGCTCGGCATAGATCCGAGCCGTTGCACGGCTGGCCTCGACGCGTGCATACGCCACGCCGACGTCCCGGATCGCGTCCAGCCGCATTCCCGCGAGGATTGCTTGCTGGCGGGCGAGCGCATCCGCAGCCTTGGCGATCTGGGCTTGGTTCTGGTCGAACACCGGGAGCTGCAGCCTGAGTGCGGGCCCCACGCTCCATTCCCCCTCCTCCTTCTCGGCAACCGCGCCAGCATGGATGACGCGGGCAACACGGCCGCGCTGCCGCTCCAACTCCGCAGCAGCAGCCGCCACGGCCCGTTGCGCCGCGCGCACATCGAGTCGGTTCGCCAGCGCGAGTATGCGCAGCGACTCGCCGGACAGGAGCCGCCTGCCCTGATCCGCCAGTGCGACATCCAGTGCGCAATCTGCCGGCAGATCCTCGAGCCCCAGGTGGGCGGCCAGCGCCCGCCGCGCCTCGACGACCGCCAGGCGGGCATCGCGCAAAGCGACCTCTGCGGTGGCGAGGTCGATGCGCGCGAGGTTCACATCGATCGCCGTCGCCGCCCGCGCGGCCACACGCTGCTCGGCAAGCTCCAGCAAGCGGGCTGCGGTCGCCCGGTTCTCGTCCGCGATCGCGACCTGACGACTTGCTGCGACGGCGTCGATGTAGCTGGACCGGACCGCCCCCGCGAGGGCAACCGCAGCGTGCGCCACCTGGAGGATCTGCTGGCGAAGCGCCGCGTCCGCCGAGTCGATACGCGCGGGGATCTGCCACAAATCCAGCAAGCTCCCGAACAGGTTCCCGGCAATCGCCGTATCACCACCGCCGTCAGGGAAGCGCAGGGCGAGCATCAAGGACGGGTTCGACAGGATGCCGGCCTGCACCCGGTCCGCCCGTGCCATGCCAATGGACCGGAACGCTCCTTGTAGGCCAGGGTTGTTGAGCAGAGCCACCTCGACCGCTTCGCCGAGCGATAGCCCGCCTTCCAGCAACTCGCCCACGCGCCGCGCACAGGCCCGGTCCTCTCCGGGCCGATAGGCGGATGGAACCCCCGTTGCGACCCGGATCGCCCTCACGGCCTCGTCATAATCGGGCCCAGGGTCGACGGTTGCACAGGCCGCCCACAGCCATACCGAAGCCGCCAGCGCGCCGGCCGTTCGCCGACGAGCAGCCGGCAGGCGGGACGAACCGCTCGACGGGCTGCTACCGCTGCACGCCACCGAGCTTCTCCGTTACGGTTTCCACGACCTCGAGCCAGAACGGATCCTCGATGCGGTAGTAGGCGAGCTTGCCATCGGCGCGAAAGCTCACCGCGCCGATCCTCCGTAACTCCTTCAGTTGCTGTGACATACCTGACATCGACATACCGAGCACACGGGCGAGGTCACAGACGCAGAGTTCGCGCCCGTCGAGCGCCTTGAGAACCCGCAGGCGGCCCGGATGCGCCAGCACCTTGAGCGCATCGGCGATCTCCTGGCTGGTCTCCATCGCGGGCAGTGCGGCGACGGCTTCCGCCACGCGCTGCCCATCCACGCGATCCACCTCGCACATGCCTTGCTTGGCTCGTCGGCTCATGTTTCCTTGATTTCTAAACTGAGGAAGCTATCGACAGGTCTACCCAGTCTTCTTCACCAACACAAGCCCCGCGCCACACCGTGCAGACTTCCCCGAACACCAAGACAGCGTCCAGCCATCTCCTCCGCCGCCGGGCGACCTGGCTGGTCGCGAGCACGTTGGCCTACAACGTCGTCGAATCCGTCGTCGCCGTCTGGGCGGGCGTCGACGCCGACAGCATCGCCCTGTTCGGCTTCGGCCTCGACAGCGTGATCGAGTTCTCAGCCGCCGGTATCGTGCTGTGGCGGTTGCTGGTCGAGACCCGCGGCGCCGATGCGGCGACCGTCGCCAGCAACGAACGCTTCGTGCGCAGGTTCGTCGGAGCGACGTTCTTGTTGTTGGCGCTCTACGTCACCGTTCAGGCAGCCTCTACCTTGGTGTATCAACGAGCGCCCGAAGCGAGCGGCATTGGCATCGCGCTTGCCGTCGCGTCATTGGCGATCATGCCACCGCTCGCCTGGGGCAAGATCCGGGTGGCGCGCCAGATCGGCAGCGAGGCATTGCTCGCCGAGGCGAAGGAGACGCTCGCCTGCTCGTACCTGTCGGTCATCCTGCTCCTGGGCCTGGCGGCGAATGCCGCCGTAGGCTGGTGGTGGGCAGATCCGGTCGCGGCTCTTCTGATGGTCCCATGGCTCATCAAGGAAGGTCGCGAAGGATTCTCGCCACATGCGGCGGACGCGTGCACCAAGTAGCGAGCTTTCGAGGCGTAGCGACTCGCCCCTCTTTGCACTCATCGATGTCAAGTCTTGCTCGCCACGCAACCGAAGAGTAGATTCCCGATGTTGGACTCCCGCGACCAGACACAGCGCGCGACGGCTTGGTTCTGCCTTGCAATCGCCCTACTCATCGCCCTGACGCCTGCGGCCGGGGTGATGGTGTGCCTGGGTCACGGCGGCCATATCGGCCTTGGGGTCACCGCCCGCGCCGACACCTGCCCGTGCGGGCACGGCGCGGTTGGCCATGATTCTGGCCGATGGGATTCGGAAGCCGGAGCCCCTGAAAGCGCAGCGGGGCAGCCGGCAGGACTCCCGGCGCACGAGCACGAACACCCGCCGTGCACCGACCTCGCGCTCGACCCGCCCGAGACACCTCGACTCGAGAAGCTCGCCAGCGACGACCCCACCCCGGCGAACGCCTCTCCGGCGATTCTCTTCCCACCGGCAGCGGTGTGGGTGTGCGACAAGGGAACAGCCCGGAAACGCCCGGCTTCGGCCTCTTGGCCTGATTCCGCGCGCTGCGGACCTCGCGGGCATCTCGAACACCGCGCTACGGTCCTCTTGCTGATCTAGCCCCTCCCTGCGTTCTTCACCCCTCGTCTCCTCGTCGGAGATGTCGAAAGAACACAGGAGGACACCTTGGCAACGCAAGACTCGCCTGCAGGAAAAGCGGGCACCACACATTCCGTTTCACTCCATACCGCTCGATCTGCGGGACTTACGACTGCAGCTGCACTGCTGCTGACCGCCTGCGCGTTCAAGTCGTACAAGCCCGCCCCCATCCCCGAAGACTCACTCGAAGCTCTTGCCGCAGCTCGCGAGGAAACGGACCCAGGTGGCACGGAAGAGCAACCTGGAGTCCTCACCCTCCGCAAGGCCGCGGAATGGCTCCGAACGCGCGGCCCCCGGGTAAAGGAAACCATCGCCGCTTACCGCACTGCCATGGCAAAGGCGGGCATCCCGACCCCGTGGCCCAACCCAGGAATCGGCATCGGGTCCGAGCTCGCATCCGGCCGAGACGTCACCGTCAACGAAGTCATTCCGATTGGCAGCCTGAGCTTCACGATCCCGCTCAGCGACAGACTTTCCAGGCAAGACGACGTCAACCAGGCACTGGCACAGCTCGCCCAAGCTGATGCGCTGGCGACCTTCCGCGAACTCTATCTGAACCTCCGGGCGCGCTACGTGCAGCTCACCGTCGCCAAGAAGCGCGAGAAGGTGCGAGAAGCTGTCGTCGAAGCCGCGCGCACTTCCCTGAACACCGCCAACGCACTCGTTACGGCAGGAGGTGCCACTGCACTGGATGTCTCACTGTTCGAACTCGAGTACGCCCGCGAGCGCAGCCGACTATTGGGTGCTCGGCTGGAAGTAACGAACTCTACGTCCGACCTGTCGGAACTCGTAGCCGTGAGCCCGTGGCGACTGGGCACACTCCCGGAAGATGCCCTGCCAACAGCCCCGGAAGACATCCCCTCTGCGGAGGAACTTCGCGATCTGATCGTCCGGGAACATCCGGAGCTCTTCCGGCTGCGCAGCGAATACGAAGTCGCCGAACGCCAACTTCATTTGGAAATCACCAGGCAGTACCCCGACCTGGTATTCGGTTCATCACTCGGCGGCGAGGTCGGCGAGCGCAAGACCATCCTCGGCCTGAACCTCGGAATCGAGCTCCCGATCTTCGACCGCAACCAGCAGGCCATCGCGCAAGCGAGCAAGCGACGCGACGAGGTCCGCACGCGGTACGAGGCAGCAGCCCATCGTATACTCAACGCCGTCGCGCGCACGCGAGGCGTTGTCGCCCTGGCTGCCGAGCAGCACCGCATTCTTCGCGATGACGTACTTCCTTCGGCAAGAAGCAACGTCGACATCGCCCAGCAGTCCCTCGCCGCCGGCTCCGCCGGCGCACTGCAACTCTTGGATGCCGAACGCAGCCTGCGCCAGGTCCAGGTCGAGGTTCTGGAGGCCCAAATGGCCGAGCAGCTTGCCTGGTCGAACCTTGAACAGGCCGTAGGGTTCCCGCTGCTCCGCTTCCCCACCGACCCCGATTCCCAGGGACGCACACCTCCCCGCGAGGTGGCCGAGGAAGAACCCAATCGCCCGCAATCAGAGACACCTGACAACGCACCTGCAGGAGAAGCCCGATGAGCAAGAACAAACGCTGGGAGATCACCATCGTCGCGACCCTGTGCACCATCCTGGGGCTCGTATCCGGGCGCGCCATCACCAGTGGGCCTGCCGAGCACGCCGGCACCGAACCGGCAGAGGCCGGCGGTGCGCATGGCGTCCACCTCCCGCCCGCAACCCTCGCCAACCTGGGGGTGCGCGTGGAACCCGTGCAAACCACGACCTATTACCAGACCGTCTCGATGGCGGCCATCGTGGTCGATACCCCGACCACCGAGCAACCGGTCTACGCACCTATCGGTGGGCGCATCGAAAGCATCGACGTCAGACGCGGCACGGCAATCGACCCGGGGCGAACGGTCATCACCATGGTCCGCGACCCTCTCCCGCGTCCGCAACTGATACTCACGGCTGATGCCCTTCGCCCGGCACAGGAGCAGCTCCACCAAAACGTCCTCGAACTCCGAAAGGCCGCCGAGGAGGTCCGCATAGCATCCACCGAACTGGCGCGCATCGAACAGTTCACCGGCAAGGTCGGAGACCGCGATCTACCGATCATTCCACGCCAGCGCGCGATCGACTTGCGCTATCAACTCTCCAGGTTTCAGAAAGCGCGCGAACAAGCGCGACTCGAGCTCAAGAAGCACGGGCTCTCGGACGCACAGATCGATGCTGTCGAGGGTGGCGCACCGCTCCCGGAGTTCGACGACCAGACATGGCAGCGAGCACTTGCTCGCAACGGACTCTGGCCCAGACAGGCCCAGGAGCTCAGTGCGGCCCTGCCCAAGGAGCTGCGCGCTCTCCCCTGGGTCACCGCTACGATCGGTGAACTGGCAGCAAGCGGCCTGGCCACGCCCGAGTTGACCGAATGGGTGTCTTCCTTTGGGGTTGCCAAGCATTTCCTCGACATCGGTGTGCTCTTACAGCGCGGCTACACTCTCGCGGACCTGAAGCGCCTCCACGCATTGAACGCACTCGAACCCATAGTGCGCATCACCGCCCCGGACCTCGAACAGGCTGTGATTGAAGAGGGGGCACCCGAAGAAGGGGGGCGCTGGGACGTTCTGGAAATCCTCACGAAGCGAGGAGCCACAGTCGCCGCTGGTGAACGCCTGCTAACGCTCAGCGACCCGCGGCGACTGTATCTACGCACGGAACCAGTCGGCCAGGAAGTAGGTGCCATCCTGGTTGCGGCCAAGGAAGGTCATGCCATCACAGCTCGCCCTCTCATCCGCTCCTCTGGTCCCGACCTGGACAAGCTGCGCGTCAGCTTCATCCAACCGTCCAACGACAATGCGGGCACCATCGCCTACGTCGAGGTCGACAACTGGGTGCAGTCCGAAATCGCCAACGGCAACGGTCGTGCCGCTAGAACATGGGCTCTACGCTCTGGAACACGCTACTTGCTCCATGTCCCGACAGTAAAGCACGAGAACGTTTTCGTCCTCCCATCTGCGGCAGTCACGGAAGACGGGCCAAACAAGGTCGTATTCCTTCAAGACGGTGACAGTTTCAAGTCCGTGCCCATCGAGATCGCCTACCAGGATGATGAAGTCGTCGTCATACCGACCACCAAGAACATCGCCCTATTCCCAGGAGACCCCGTCGTGCAATACGGCGCCTTCGAACTAGGTATGGCCATGAAGGGCAGCGATCCCGCGGATGCCCACGCCGGACACAACCACTAGGAGGACCGGCCATGCTGAACCAAATCATCGCAGCATCTCTGCGAAATAGGGTCATCGTTCTAATCGCCGCCCTTTTCGTCGGCGGGTATGGCATATTCAAGGCCGCGCGCACGCCCATCGACGTGCTCCCTGACCTGAACCGCCCGATCGTCACCATCATGACCGAGGCGCACGGCATGGTGCCGGAGGACGTCGAACGCCTCGTGACCTGGCCTATCGAACAGGTCATGAACGGGGCCACGGGCGTCTTCCGCGTGCGATCCGCCAGCGGCCTGGGGCTCTCCGTCGTCTACGTCGAGTTCGACTGGGGCACCGACATCTACCGCGATCGCCAGATCGTGACCGAGAAACTCCAGCTCGCGGTCGCCAACCTCCCCCCCGGCATCCAACCGATCCTGGCGCCGATCAGCAGCATCATGGGCCAGATCCAGATGGTCGGGTTCCAGAGCGAGACCGGCGAAACCGACATCCTGGAGCTGCGTCGCATCATTGACCGCGACATCCGCCCGCGCATTCTGTCGCTCTCCGGGATCGCACAGATCATCACGATCGGCGGACAGCCATCGGAGCTGCAGGTCGTCGTGGACGCCGACAAGCTCCGCACCTTCGACGTCACGCTGCAAGAAGTGGCAGAGGCCACCCGCAAGGCCAACATCAACGTCGCCGGCGGATTCCTGAACATCGGTTCCAAGGGTCCGCTGGTCGCCGTGTCCGGCCTGCTGCAAGAGCCCGATGAGCTGACCCGAGCCGTCGTGCGATCCGACCCCACCCGCCCGATACGCATCGACGACGTCGCCGATGTCGTGTTCGGCCCAGCCGCAATCCCGACCGGCACCGCGGGCATCGGCGGCAAACCGGGCGTCCTCATGGTCGTCATGAAGCAGCCAGGCATCGATACGCAGGAGCTAACGCGACGGGTAAACGAGGAACTCCGGCAGATCCAGCGAGAGCTGCCCAGCGACGTCGTCATCGACAACGCGGTGTTCCAACAGGCGCTGTTCATCGAACGCGCCATCGACAACGTGCTCGAAGCGGTCCGCGACGGCGCGGTGCTCGTCGTCATCATCCTGTTCTTGTTCCTACTGAACTTCCGTACGACGTTCATCACGCTCTCGGCGATTCCGCTGTCGGTAGCGATCGCGTCGCTCGTCTTCGCCGCCTTCGGCCTGACCATCAACACGATGACGCTCGGCGGGCTCGCCGTGGCCATCGGCACCCTGGTCGACGATGCCATCGTCGACGTGGAGAACGTGTTCCGCCGTCTGCACGAGAATGCGCGACGCGACCGCAAGGAA
>DRKG01000347.1 GCA_011051855.1 bacterium
ACAGGCGCTGAAGGTCGATCCGCGCGACCAGGAATCGCTGAAGGCGCGCAAGAACCTCGCCGCAGAAGGCGCGCTACAGAGCACCGGCATCGAGAAGGCCGAGAGCTCGCGCGACTTGATCAAGGACAAACAGAAGCACCAGCAGCTCGAACGGCAGGAGCGCCTGCAGTTGTCCGCCGACGAGGTCGAGCACGAGCTCGAGCAGATCGAGGAGCAACTACAGCAGAACCCCGACGACCAGCAGTTGCTGCGGCGGGCCGCGAAGCTGCGCGAGATGGCGCGCGACCTGCAGGGGGCGCTCGATCTGGTCGAACAGTTGCTGCGGAAGACCCCCAACGACGGCGACCTGCTCGACACCGCCAGCGACCTGCGCATTCGCATGCAGGAGAAGATGGTGGTCAAGGCCGAGAATCGCGGCGACGAGGCCGCGGCCGAGCGGGCGCGCAAGGCGCTCGCGCAGCTCAAGGTCGCCGAGGCGCGCCGGCGCGTCGAGCGCAACCCGTCGGATCTCGGCGCGCGCTTCGAGTTGGGCTCCGCCCTGCTCGCGTGCGGCGAACTCGACGACGCCATCGCCGAGCTGCAGCAGGCGGTCAAGGACCCGCGCAAGAAGACCGACGCGATGTTCGAACTGGGGCGCGCGTTCCAGCAGAAAGACCTGCCGGATTTGGCGCTCGGCCAGTTCGAGAAGGCGCTGGCAGCCGCCGGCAGTGGCGTCCGTGCCAAGGAGGCGCTCTACGAGATGGGCGTCATCTGCGAACAGCAGGGCAAGGCCGACGACGCGCTGCGCCACTTCACCCGCATCCTCGAACAGGACATCGCCTTCCGCGACGTCAAGGACAAGGTGGCCGCGCTCAAGTCCTGAACTGCAAGCCCTGGATTGGGCGCCGACTACCGATCGAACCAACCTCCCTACGAAACCGAAGAGAACGACCGAGAACCCATGGCCCACAGCAAGCAAGCCATCAAGCGCCTCCGCACGTCGGAGAAGAAGCGCGTCGCCAACAAGTCGCGCATGAGCCGCATGAAGACCGAGGTCAAGAAGCTGATGGCCGCGGTGGCCGCCGGCGACAAGGACCAGGCCAACGCGCAGCTCCCGATCGTGTGCAAGTGCATCGACAAGGCGTCGAAGCAGCACATCATCCATGCGAACCAGGCTTCGCGGCGGAAGAGCCAGGTGATGAGAGTCGTCGCCGCGATGAAGTAGGCCGAGCCTGCGCCGCGGGCGACGAGAGCGCCGCCTAGCTCTGCAGGAGCTGCAGCGCCGCCTGCGGCTGGGTGTTGGCCTGGGCCAGAATCGAGATCGCAGCCTGTTGCAGGATCGAGTTCCTGGTCAGGGCCGAGGTCTCGACTGCGACGTCGACGTCGCGGATGCGGGACTCGGCCGCGCTCAGATTCTCCGATTGGATCTGCAGATTCGCGATCGTGGTCGTGAGCCGGTTCTGGGCGGCGCCGAACTGGCCGCGCACCCGGCTGACCGCGTTGATCGCCGCATCGAGGCTGGCGACGGCGACCGTCGGTTGGCCGCCCGAGCCGATGTCGAGGGTCGCCAGGCCCAGCGTCGACGCCAGCGTGTCGGACGTGCTCAACTGGATGGTGTCGATGCCGACCGTGGTGCCGACACCGACCTGGAAGGTCAGGGTCGAGCCGGTGCCGTCGAGAAGGCGCACGCCGTTGAAGGTCGTCGACTGCGCGATGCGGTCGATCTCGTTGATGAGGTCGGAGAACTCCTGGTTCAGCGTCGCCTTGTCGGCGTCGCTGACGGTGCCGTTGCTCGCCTGGATCGACAGTTCCCGCATGCGGATCAGGATCGAGCTGACTTCGTTCAGCGCGCCTTCGCCGGTCTGCGTCAGGGAGATGCCGTCTTGCGCGTTGCGGATCGCTTGGTTGGTCGATCGGATCTGCGCGCGGAAGCGCTCCGAGATCGCCAGTCCGGCCGCGTCATCCGACGCCGTGGAGATCCGCAAGCCCGTCGACAGCCGTCGGTAGTTGGCCTGTAGACGGTCCGTCGTTCGCGACAGCGACCGCTGCGCGTTCAGGGATGCGATGTTGGAATTGACCCGCAGGCCCATCTGTCCTCCTCGATACCTTTGCCGTGCGCGCCGGGCTCGGGCCCGGACACGCTGTTGGCGAAGGCATCGGCCGTTGCTTGAGTCCTACTTCAGGAAAACTCTGCTCCGCTCGCGCGCTCGTCCGGTGCCATCGGCGCATCTCCCCGCGCAGAGGGGGGTTACCCTGTGCAGCGGGAATGCACAGCATCGCGGATTTCTTGCCGCCGGACCGGTCCCGGAGTCTCGTGTGGCGACCGCGCATCCGGCGTTTCGGATGTGGGCGAGTAGTTCGCACAGCACCCGGGTCGGGCGCGTAAGGTGGCGTTCGTGAAACCGGTCCGGACGGGGCATCTGGTGGCGTTGGCGCTCGTCGGCGTGCTCGGTTCCTCGTGCGCGATCGGCAACGAGGAGCGGCGCCGCGTGCTCAACTACCTCGACGCCAATTGGGCGCCCAGCTCCGAAGGGGGGCGTTGGCTGGCCTCGCCGGTGGCGCTGCCCGTCGGGCTGCTCGCCGGTGTCGCCGATGCAGTCGTCGTGCACCCGCTGTCGCAGATCGATGATGCGTGGGGCGACACGGTCGAGTTCCTGTGGGAGTTCGATCGCGACGACCAGTTCCGCAACGTGCTGATGACGCCGTTGTCGGCCGTCGCGACGCCGGTGGTGTTCGGGGTCGACTGGCTGGGGCGCGCGATCTTCGACATCGACGACCGTTACCCGGCCGGCGACGGCGACGGACCGGAGGCTGGTCGATGAGCCGGCGCGCCGACCGATTGCTGCGCTCGGTGGCGCTGGCTGCGGCGGCGAGCACCGCGGCGTGTTCGTGGTCGAACAAGGCGAACCGGCCGGTTTGGAATGCCTTCGAGCAACACTTGGTGCCTGCGCACGACGGCGCGTTCTACGCGACGTTGCCGCTGACCGTGCCCGTGGGCCTGGTGGCGATCGTGACCGACGCGGTGATCGCCCACCCGATCCAGGTCCTCGACGACGCGGTCGGCGACGCCGGCACGCTGTGGAACGAAGACGGCCCCGACTTCCAGAGCGCCTACTACACCGAGCTGGCGTTCCTGCCGCTGCGGGTGGTCGCGACGCCGTTGTTCTTCGGCGGTTCGTTCCTCGGCCGGGTGTTGTTCGACATCCCCGAGCGCATGTCGGCCGAGGAACGGGAGCGTGCGCGCCGGCAGCGCCTCGCGCGACAGCGGGCAGCCGCCGACGAGCGGCGACGCCGGGCGAGCGAGCGGTTCCGCGGGCAGCTCGCTGCAATCGGCGACGACCCGGAACGCACCCTGGACGTGCCCGAGCAGTGGGACCCGTCGTTCGCGGCCCCGCTCCAGCGCGCGCTCGCCGGCTCTGCGCTGGTGCGTCTGCGCGTGCACCGATCGCTGCTGGCGCGGGGCTACGTGCACTTCGGCAGCTACGACGCCGAGGTCGGTCTGCGCGATCCCGACCCGGTCGTGCGGCACGCCGTGCTGGCGGCGTGGCCGCGTGGCGTGCGACCCTCGCCGGCAGCCTTGCAGGCACTGCGCGGCGATCCGGTCGACGCGGTGCGCGAGCTGGTCGAGCGGCGCTTTCCGCGCTGAGTTCGCGCCGAGTCCGCGCCGGTGCTAGCGCACCAGGCGGCTGTAGCGGTAGTAGGCCTCGAGGGTCAGCGTCAGGATGGCCGTCGAGTAGACGCGGCCGCCGTCCTCACCCCAGGCGCCGATCGGGTCCCACGAACCGAGCAGGTTCTTCTTGCCCTTGTCGCGGTGCTGGTGCTTGACCACCGCGGTCTCGAGCTTCTTCTGCCACTCCTTCCAGTGGCTGCCGCCGTACTGGAACAGCGCGTAGGTCGCGTAGTACCAGTAGTAGTGGTCGATCGAGCCGCCCTTCTCGTCCCACACCGGCGGCTTGCTGCGGATCAGGTCGGCCGCGGCCTTCATGACCGGCTTCTCCTTGGGGTCCTGCCCCATGAAGAAGCGGCAGAACAGGCCGACCGCAGTCAGTGCTTCGCCCTTCTCGATCGGGAAGCGGGTGCCGTGGTCGCCGGGCTTGCGCGAGCTGCCCTCACCCTGCTTGGTGTAGCCGTGCTTGCCGGTCGGGTCCGACACTTGGTCGAGGAACGTCTCGCACAGCTTCAGTGCCTGTTCGTTGATCTGCAGGCCGAAGAACTGTCCCGACTCGTAGGCCATGATGCACCAGCCGGTGACCGAGATGTCGTTGTCGTTGTCGCGCGGCTGGTAGCGCCAGACCGAGTAGGGGTTGCGGTGCGATTCGAGGTAGTTGACGCCCTTCTGCGCCGGACGCCGCAGCAGCTTGTAGTTCGACAGGCCGTAGGCTTCGCACATCGCGTAGGCCGCGATCGCGTGGTCGTAGATGAAGTCGTGCGACGCGTTGCTGCCGAACAGGCCGTTCTCCTGCTGCTGGCCGCGCAGCCAGGTGATGCCCTTCTTGATGTTCTTGCGGTAGGGGCCCGAGCGCATCGTGCTGCCGTCGCCGAGGAACGCGAGCAGCGCCAGGCCGGTGACGCCGACGTCGTGCACGGCGTTGCCCGGACCGTCACAGATTTCGCTGTCGGCCGAGTCGTGCTTCATGAAGCCGTCGCAGTCCCACTTGCCGTCCTCGTCCTGGTGGGCGGCGAGCCACTTCAGCCCGGCGTCGATGGCCGCGGCGTAAGACTTGCCTCCGCCCTTGCCAC
>DRKG01000348.1 GCA_011051855.1 bacterium
AGTGCGCGACCTGCCACGTGGCGACCGCGTGGCGGGACTTGGATCACGAACGATTCGACCACACCGGTTGGACTGGCTTCGGTCTGGATGGTGCCCACGGTCAGATCGAGTGCACGGACTGCCACGCGCGCACCGAGGCGCCCGACGGGTTCGGTCGCCGCTTCGGGCGGATCCCCGAACAGGAAGGCGCTGGCGCAGGTGGCCCCGGCGCGTGCGACCGCTGCCACGGAGACCCGCACGAAGGCATCTTCTCCGGCCCGGCGGTGCCGCGCGACGTCGACGGACGCATGGGCTGCCGACGATGTCACGACACGGCATCCTTCAGAAGCTTGCCGTACGGTTTCGAGCACGGTGACTTCGCCGGTTTCGAACTGTCGGGTAAGCACGCCCAACTCGATTGTGTGGCGTGTCACGAGAGTCTCGAAACGGTGACGCGTTCGGGGCGCACTTGGGGGCGGGCCAGGGGCACGGCCTGCGCCGATTGCCACGCCGATCCACATCGCGGGCAGTTCGTGCGGTTCGGCAAGATCGACTGCCAGCGGTGCCACAGGAGTCAGACGAGCTTCGCGACCGTCTCGTTCCGACACAACCTGGACTCGCGGTTTCACCTCGGAGAGCAGCACAAGAAGGTCGCCTGCGGTCTCTGCCACAAACCGGAATCGAAAGACGGCGTGACCTTCGTCCGATACAAGCCGCTGCCCACCCGATGTGTCGATTGCCATGGGCGGGAAGAGGGGGGAGTGAACCTGCGACGCAGGAGACGATGAAGATCGGGCCTCGGAGACTTCTGCCAGTGTTGGCACTCGCGGCGACGATGGCTGCGCAGGACGCAGCCGGTGGTGACGGCATCACCAAGTTGGCGTTGCGGGTCGCATCAGTGCGTCCCAACGGGCAGTGCATCATTGACCGCGGCAGGCGCGACAAGGTGATGGTCGACGACCGCGTCATCTTGTCGCCGCGCGGTGGGCAACCTCTGCCCGGTCGCGTCGTGCAGGTCGAGAACCGCACGGCCCTGGTGCGCTTGCTCGATCCCAAGGCGAAGGTCGTCGCCGGTGTGCGCGGCTACGTGCTGCTGCCCAAGGAACGGGTGCAGAAGAAGGTGCGGCAACGACCGGATGGCGGCGTGCCGGCCGGATCGGGCGAGGGCGAAGCCGGTCAGTCCGCCCAGCTTGCCGACCAGCTCGATCAGGCTGGCGAAGAGGAATGGCGACCCGGCATGCCGTTGCTCGGCCGGCATCGTGCACCGCGTCCCGACGAGCGGCCGAGTCGATTGCGCGGGCGCGTCTACGGCAGCGGCAACCTGGTGCGCACGCTCGACTCGTTCTCGCAGTCGTTCTTGGCTACGGGGGCCGATGTCGACATCAACAACGTCGGCGGCCGAGGTGGGCGTCTGCGGTTCCATGGCGAGTACTTCCGGAGCAAGGAGTTCAACGACAAGGTGCGCAACGACCTCCGCCTCTATGAGCTGAGCTACGAACGGGGCGGCACCCGGTTCGACCCCGTGCATTGGCAGGTGGGGCGGTTCCTGCCGCGCGACATGCCCGAGTTCGGCGTGCTGGACGGAGCCACGCTCGGCTACCGCCAGGAGAACGGCTCCCGTTTCGGCGGCAGCGTCGGTTTCCTACCGGAGCTCGACGACGACATGCAGACCTTCGCCGATTTCCAGCTCGCGCTGTGGTACGTGTGGAATCAGGACGTCGCCGAACGCCTGTCGTTCGCGATGGGATACCAGAAGACCTGGCATCGCGGTCGGCTCGATCGTGACTTGGTGATCTTGCGCTCGCGCTACCTGCCGACGAGCGGCTGGGACGTGTCCGCGTCGGCGTGGGTGGACATCTACGACGCCAACGATGTGCTCAAGAACGAAGCGTTCGAGGTGACGAGGGCCAACGTGTTCGCATCGCGGCGCTGGCAGGGGCAGGGTGGCGTGGAGTGGTTCTATGACCACGAGGAGTATCCCGAGCTGCGGCGCAACGAGAACCCGCAGGTGCTGCTGCCCCAGACCCTGATCGGTGCCTATGTCGACCGCGTATCGAGCCGCCTGTGGTTGGACAGCGGGTCCGGCGCGAGCGCGTTCGCCCGCCTGACGGCATGGGTGGACGAGGAGACGGTCGGCGGGGCCGTGGAAGTCGGCGGCACGTGGGCGGACCTTTGGGGGGATGGCTCGACGACGACCGTTGCCGGGTTTCACATCGAGGCGCCGAGCAACAACGTGACGGGCGTGCGTTTGCAGCACGGCGTCAGCGGTACGATGGGACGGCTCGATCTCTTGTACGAACTCGGTTTCGTGCACTTCGACGACCAGCCGAGCGACGTTGCCGAGTTGCTGCAGCACCGCCTCGGGGTGTTGCTCGCCACCGATATCGGCCGCGGTTGGGATGCGAACTTCACGGTGGACACCACGCTGTGGGATACCGATGCGTCCTTTGCACTGGGATTCTACCTGCAACGACTGTTCTGAGGACTGCATGAATCAGCCACGTAGACGGACTCGGATGCTCACCTTCGTCAAGCCGGCGG
>DRKG01000349.1 GCA_011051855.1 bacterium
GGACCTGCTCATGGTCGATGGCAGTGTCGCACAGGCTACCGGGCTGTACGAGCAGGTGGTTGCGATGCTCGATCCGCGTGATCGAGAGCGGCGCTCCATTCGTGGGTCCGCGATGGGCATGCTGGCAGTCCGGTGGCGTGATGCCGGCGACCTCGAGCAGGCGCGCCGGTGGATCGAACGCGCGCAGAAGGAGTTCCGCATCGACGTTCAGGACGAGAGTTGTCGCGACGGCCTGCTGTCCGCGAACATGACCAGCGCGACGATTCTCGCCGAGGCGGGAGATCCGCAGGCGGCGGTGCAGCTACTGCGGAGTGAGCTGGGCAGGTTTGCGACGGCTGGGCCCGGGCTCGTTCGGCAGGCCCACTTGCGCGCGCACTTCGATCGGGTGTTGGCGAACTGTCTGCTGATGGCGGGCCGTCGCGACGAGGCGCTGCCGATCCTCGATGCCGGTGTCGAGCGCTGCCGTGCTCTGCTGGCGCGGGACGAGTCGGACCGCGGCGCCGCTTACAGGCTGATCGAGATGTTGATGCTACGCGAACGCGTGCACGGCGAGGCGACGGGGGAGAGTGACTCCGATCGCGTGGAGGCCGCAGCGATCGCGGCGCAGTACGGCTTCGCGTCGCATGCAAACCCGGCTCCGTCCGCGCACCGCCTACCCCGTTGACTGCGGCTATGGTGACAGCAGACCGTGGGGCAACTGGCTCTGTAGGCGTCGCAACAGGCGGCGCCAGCGACTCTCGGCGGCGATTCCGCTGATTCCCAATCGCTGGCCGATCTCCCGGTAGGGCAAGCCGTCGAGGCCGCGCCACGCAACGAGCCGGCGTTCGTCTTCTTCGAGGGCGTCGACAGCGGCGAGCAGGATGGCGCGACTCTCGGTTCGGCTGGCTGCACTGACGACCGTTGTCTGGGGATCCTTCGGTTCGCGTTGTTCGTCGCCGCCGATCGGGGACGGTCGGGAACGCAACTTGCGCAGTTGCTCGCGCAGCACGTTGTTGCAGATGCCTCGTAGCCAACCCCGGAAGCTGCCGGCCTGCGGATCGAATGTCGGATAGGCCGCGAAGGCGCGCGCCCAGATCTCCTGTAGGAAGTCCTCGAGCGGGATCCAACGCCGCAGTCGCGGTGACACGTGCAGTGCCGCCCACAGCGCGACCTGAGGCGCGACGCGGCGGTAGGCAGCTCCGAAGCCTTCGCTGGAGTGGCCGTGCGCGTCGCGGCGCAACAGTCTCGCCGTGGTGTCCACGTTGCCACGATAGCTCGGTAGCCAGCTACGGCAAGCCGGCCACCGGGGCGTGCGGTAGGGGGAAGCGCGAATCGGGCGCAGCGAACGGACGCCATAGGCGGCCGCTCTTCTGCGGCACGGGCGTGGATGGCGCGCGCCGGGGCGCTGGTTCGTGCATCGTCCGGGTCAGCGCCCGACGGCGCCCGGATCGACCTTCTTGGTCGGCTTGGGCTGCCAGTTCTTTTCTTCTTCGAGCAGGGTCGGGATCAGTTGGCGAAGCTTCTCGGCGCGCGCTTTCGGGTCGGGGTGGGTGCTCATCCATTCGGGCGAGCGGCTGCCGCCGGCCATCGCGGCCATGCGTTCCCACAGACGCGGCGCTTCCCACGGGTCGAAGCCGGCGCGGATCGCGTAGCGCATGCCTACGACATCGGCCTCGGTCTCGTGGTCGCGGCTGAACGGCAGCATCACGCCGTACTGCGCACCGGCGCCGAGCACGGTCATCAGCGTGCCCTTCTGGTTCGCGGTCATGTCGGTCATGCCCAGGCCGAGGTTGGCGATCTCCATCGCGACGTTGCTGAGCGCGCTCTGGGTCATGCGTTTGCCGCCGTGGCGCATGGTGGCGTGGGCGACCTCGTGACCGAGCACCGCCGCGAGGCCGTTCGTCGGATCGCCCGAGGCATCGCGGCACAGCGGCAGGATGCCGGTGTAGACGGCGATGCGGCCGTTCGGCAGGCAGAACGCGTTCGGCACGTCGTCGGCCTTCAGCAGCCGCGCCTGCCAGGGAAAGTCCTCGTCGGCGGCGCGCGTGATCCGGCGCGCCACCTCCTGCACGAGGTCGTAGTCGGGGCCGCTCTCGACCACCGGGTACTGGCCGCACGCCTCGTCGTAAGCGGCGACGCTGAGCGGCTCGAGCTGTTCGTCGGAGTAGAGATTCAGGTTGGCGCAGCCGGCGAGCAGTGCGACCGACAGCAGGGAGGCGCGGGCGAGGAAACGCATGACGCCCATCTTACGGCGCTCTGCGCGGCAGGCCATCGGAGCTTTCCCCGCGCCCGGCGGCCCGAAACTTGCGTCCGGCTGCACCATGGCCGATGCTCCGCGGATGCAAACGGATTTGGTCATTGTCGGCGGTGCTCGCACCGCGATGGCGGAGTACTCGGGAACGCCCGGGTTCGGCAAGTTCAAGGACGTCTCGGCGATCGAGCTCGGCGCGCACGCCGCCCGGGCGGCGTTGGAGCGCTGCGGCGTCAAGCCGGAGATGGTCGACGAGACCTTCGTCGGCAACGCCTCGCAGTCGTCGAGTGACGCGATCTACGGTGCCCGCCACGTCGCGCTGAAGGCCGGCGTGCCGGTCGACAAGCCGGCCTTGACCGTCAACCGGTTGTGCGGCTCGGGTATCCAGTCGGTGGTGTCGGCCGCACACTCGATGCTGCTCGGTGAGTCGAAGCTGTGTCTCGCCGGCGGCATGGAGAACATGAGCCAGGTGCCGCACGTGATCCGCGGTGCGCGCGAAGGCTTCCGCTTCGGCATGGAGCCGAAGATCGAGGACCTGTTGTTCGCGGCGCTCTACGACCCGTTCTGCAAGTTCTTCATGGCGCAGACCGCCGAGAACGTCGCCAGCAAGCTCGAGATCTCGCGCGAGGAGCAGGACGAATACGCGCTGCGCAGCCACCAACTCGGCGCCGCCGCGGTCCAGGCCGGCAAGTTCGCCGCCGAGATCGCGCCGCTGACGGTCCAGCGCGGCAAGAAGGAGTTCGTCGTCGATTCCGATGACCACATCAAGCCGGAGACCACGCTCGAAGCGCTCAGCAAGCTGCGGCCCGCGTTCGGCAAGGACGGCACGGTGACCGCCGGCAACGCGTCGGGCATCGTCGACGGGGCGGCGATGTTGGTGGTGACCACCGCCGAGCACGCCAAGGAGCTCGGCCTGACCGCCAAAGCGAAGATCCGTTCGTGGGGCATCGCCGGCGTGCCGCCCGAGATCATGGGCATCGGCCCGGTGCCTGCGATCCGGCAGGCGTGCGACAAGGCCGGGCTGAAGGTCGCGGACCTCGACCTGATCGAGATCAACGAGGCATTCAGCGCGCAGTACCTCGGTTGCGAGAAGGAGCTCGGCCTCGATCGCGACAAGTGCAACGTCAACGGTGGCGCGATCGCGCTCGGCCACCCGCTCGGTGCGACCGGTACCCGGTTGTTGCTGACGTTGGTGCGCGAGATGGAGGAATCGGGCAAGTCGCTCGGCTGCGCGTCGGCCTGCATCGGCGGCGGCCAGGGCATCGCGATGATCCTGGAGCGGGTCTGATGCGCGAGGGTACGGTGAAGTTCGAAGGCCGGATCCTCTATCTGACCGAGGACGAGGCGCTGCTGCGGGCGCAGCTCTACGACGGCGTCGACCTGCCGGACGGCAAGGACCGCAAGCTGATCGACAACATCTCGACCGACGAGCTGACGCCCGGCTGGGTCTGCTATTACTACGACGAGACGTTGGCGCGCTACTGCTTGGTGGGCCTGCGCGGCGGCGTGGTCGAGAAAGACGCGATCAAGAACGGCGGCTTCTCGGTGATCGTCAGCGGCGTTTCGAAGGGTTGCGGCAGCTCGCGTGAGACCGCGCCGTTCAGCGAGTTGAAGGCCGGCGTGCAGCTCGTCATCGCCAGGAACATCGAGAAGATCTACGGCCAGAACTGCCAGAACATCGGCCTTCTGACGTCGACCGACTTCTCGCTGATCGACCGCATCCAGAACGGCGAGGCGATCCCGATCGAGGAGTTCACCAAGGGGCTCGACCCGATCGCGGCGGAGATCGTGCGCCACGGCGGGTTGTTCGCCTACAACAAGGCGCGGCTCGCCGGCGACACCGCACCGCCGTCGATCGCGACCGCAGAGCGGCCGATGACGCTGTGCGAGAAGATCATCAGCCAGCGCGCGATCGCCGACGCCAAGACCGGCGAGCTCGGGGTGCCGGCGGTGCGGCCGGGCGACGCGCTGTTCGTGCGCACCGACGTGCGTTTCAGCCACGAGTACGTGACCCCGATGGCCGAGGCGCTGTTCAAGATGGGGCTCGGCGAGGATGCGCAGATCAACGATCCGGCTTCGGTGTTCGCGTTCCGCGACCACCTGACGTTCCTCGACCGCGTGATGCCGCAGCAGCACGTCGACATGGGGCTGAAGGAGCAGGCCGCGTCGCTGGCGACGGTGCAGGAGGCGTTCACCCACAAGCAGGGCGTCAAGCTCTACGGCGAGGTCGAGCGCGACGGCACGACCGTCGGTTCGGAGGGCATCTGCCACAACATCGTCATCGAGGATCTCGCCGAGCCGGGCCAGCTCGTGATCGGCACCGACAGCCACACCTGCATGGCCGGCGCGCTCGGCTGCTTTGCGTTCGGCGTCGGTTCGACCGACATGGCGAACAGTTGGTTCACCAAGGACGTGCGCGTCAAGGTGCCGGAGTCCGTGCGGGTCAACCTGACCGGTGAGCTGCGCGCCGGCGTCTCTGCCAAGGACGTGATGTTGCACCTGCTCAGCGACGCGTTCTTCAAGAGCGGCGAGGGCATCGGCAAGGTGCTCGAGTTCGCCGGTCCGGGCACGATGGCATTGCCGCTCGACGAGCGCGCGACGCTGACCAACATGGCGGTCGAGGCCGGTGGCTTCACCGGCATCATCGAAGCCGACGAAGTGGTGGTGGAGCACATCCACGCGCTGCGCGGCGCCGACAAGGACCGCCTGCGCCAGCAGATCGTCAAGGCGGACGAGGGCGCCAGCTACTGCAAGACGTTCGACATCGATCTCGGCGACGTCGTGCCGACGATCGCCACGCCGGGCGATCCGCGCAACGGCGTCGCGCTCGACGCGTTCCGGCGCGAGCACGGCGAAGTGCGCTGCGACATCGCCTACGGCGGCTCGTGCACCGGCGGCAAGAAGGCCGACATGGACATGTATGCCGAGGTCGTGCGCAAGGCGATCGCCAAGGGGCGCACGCTGCAGGCGAAGACCTACATCCAGTTCGGCAGCCAGCGCATCCGCGGCTACGCCGAGAAGATGGGCTACGTCGAGCTGTTCGAGAACGCCGGCGTCGAGTTGATCGACCCGAGCTGCGGTGCGTGCATCAAGGCCGGACCCGGCGTGTCGTTCGCGCCCGACGAGGTCACGGTATCGGCGATCAACCGCAACTTCCCCGGCCGTTCGGGGCCCGGCCAGGTGTATCTGGCGAGCCCCTACGTGGTCCTCGCCAGCGCGTTCCTCGGCCGCGTCGGTGGCCCGGACGAACTGTAGGACCGTGGTGGCGGGGACCGATCCGAGTTCCGCGCGTCCGCGCCGTCGCCGCCGGCTGCTGTTCGCCGGCGTGGCGCTCGCGCTCGGGCTGACGCTCGCGCTGGCCGCGGTCGAGACCTGGCTGCGCGTGTTCGATCCGATCGGCCTCAGCTACCCGGGCGAGTCGCTGCACTACTTCACCACGGCGATCCGCTACGAATGGGAGGGTTTGCCGCCGGCTGCGCCGGGCGAACTCCCCGAAGGCCTCGACCTCGATGGGCTGTTGTTCCGGCACAAGCCGAACCTCGACGTGTCGATCGGCAGATTCCGGCTGCGCACGAACTCGCTTGGTTTGCGCGGCCCCGACGTCGCCGTGCCGAAACCGCCGGGCACGTTCCGCATCGTGATGCTCGGCGATTCGGTGACGTTCGGCTGGGGCGTCGACGACGAGGTGACGTTCGCTCGCCGGCTCGAGACCGA
>DRKG01000350.1 GCA_011051855.1 bacterium
AGCAATACCGCGCGCCCGAACAACCGCGGCAACAGCGCCGCGAACACCAGGAAGTCCGGCATGTTGTGCACGTGCACGACGTCGTAGCGCCGGCAACGCCGCGCCAGCACCAGGCCGCACAGCAGGGTGAACCACAGGTATTCGAACAGATAGCGCAGAGTGCCGCCGCGCCGGCGCGACAGCGGCAGGCGGTGCACCTGCACAGCGCGCAAGCGTTCTTCCGCCGGCTTGCCCGGCGCACGCAACGCCAGCACATCGACCTCGTTGCCGCGCGCGGCCAGCGATTCGGCATAGCGGCGCACACGTGCATCGCCTTCGTAGTAGGCGTGCACGACCATGCAGACGCGCAAGGGGCGCAGCGACGCTGGCATCGGGGGTATGGATCAGTTGATGGTGCCGACTGCCGGGCCGCCGAGCTGGAACGGCAACAAGCGCCGGATGTAGAGTTCCACCCAGTTGCCCACGTCGGCGATGGCCGAGGTTTGGCAGTAGACGACGTCTCCTGGCAGCAGCAGGAAGTCCGGCTGCTCTTCCTGCAGCACAGCTTCCATGTTGACCCGGAACGTGCGCTGGGTGCCGTCCGGGTTGATGCGCAGGATGCGAATGTCGTCGTGGTCGACGGTGATATCGAAGCTGCCGGCGCTGGCGACGGCCTGCGTCAAGGTCATTCCCGGTTGGAAGGCGATCGCCCCCGGGTCGCGCACTTCGCCGCAGACGTAGACCGACTGCAGCGCCGCTTCGGTCAACTGCACCGCGATGCGCACCTCGTTGAACTCACGCTTGTAGGCGTCGAGCACCAGTCTACGAACGTCACTTACCGACTTGCCGGCGACTTGCAGCGGACCGGGCAGCCGGCGCAGGTCGATGGTGCCGGTCGGCGAGACGATCACCGCCTGCACGTTGTCCGCCTGCTCACCGGACTCGGTCGTCGTGGTCGGCAGGTCGACGCGCACCGCCAAGCGATCCCCGGCGCGCACGACGTAGTCGCGCTGCATGAAGGCCGCCCATTCCATCGCAACGGCCTTGGCGTCGAACGGCGGGGCGCCGGCGCATGCCGACAGGACAAGAGCCGTGAGAAAGGCGAACAACAGGCGCGTCTGCTTCGTGATCACAGTTGCGTTGAAGGGTAGGTGTCTGGTGGGCCGGGGGCCAGTGCGGCGAATCCTGGATTCGGTACTCCGCCTTGCCGATCTTCGTCCATGGTGAGGTGCCCGCTGAAGCGCCCCTGTCACCGAAAACTCGCGATCAAGGCCGACGCCCCGGCTGGCCGAGCTTAGACCATGAGGGGCAGTCGCCCCGACAACCTCCTACCGGTAGCCCGATTTGCTGTCGCTGACCTTCCAGGACCCGATCCCCGCACAGGCCGGATCGGACTTCGGGGGATCCACCGAGATCCACCCGGTCGGCGTGATCGCTCTCGGCCTGCTGTCCGCCCTCGCCGTAGTGCTGCCGCGGCGCTGGTCCGCACTGCCGGTGATCCTGCTGCTGTGCTTCATCCCGGCCGGCCAGCGAGTCGTCATCGCCACGGTCGACTTCACGTTCATCCGCCTCTTGATGGTGGTGATCTGGTTCCGCCTGTTCGTGCGCAACGAACTGCGGCGCATCGTCTGGAACCACCTCGACCGCGTCATGGTGCTGTGGGCGGCGACTTCCGTGGTCACCGGAGTCCTGCTCGGCTGGACCCTTTCGATCCTGATCAACCGACTCGGCGCGGCGGTCGACGCGCTGATGGTCTACTTCTTCTTCCGCATGCTGATCCGGAACCATCGCGACCTGATGTCGCTGGCGACGCAGTTCCTGATCAGCAGCTTCGGTGTGGTCGTGTTCTTCGTGATCGAGAACCGCACCCAGCGCAACCTGTTCTCGATGTTCGGCGGCGTACCGGCGTTCACCGACATCCGCGACGGCCGCCTCCGCTGTCAGGGCGCGTTTGCCCACCCGATCCTGGCCGGCTGCTTCTGGGCGTGTGTGATCCCGCTCTACGCCCTGCGCGGCTTCCTGCAACAGAAGTGGTTGCTGAGCGCAGCGGGCGCAATCGTCGCGGTCGCGATCATCGCCCTGTGCGCGTCGAGCACGCCGGTGATGGCATTCCTGTTCGGCGTCATGGCCGCCGGCGCCTGGTGGATTCGCGGCGCGCTACGCTGGCTGCGCTGGCTCACGGTCGCATGGCTGGGCGTGCTGCACTTCCTGATCATGAAGCAGCCGGTCTGGCACCTGCTCGCCCGAGTCGACGTCGTCGGCGGCTCGACCGGCTGGCACCGCTTCCACCTCGTGGACAAGTTCTTCACCTATTTCCATGAATGGTGGCAGGTGGGCACCCTGTCGACGGGCCACTGGGGCCCCGGCCTGCACGACGTCACCAACCAGTACGTGCTCGAAGGCGTCAGCGGTGGCATCTGGCGGCTCGCGCTGTTCCTGCTGATCCTGTTCCTGGCGTTCGCGGGAATTTCCCGCAGCCTCCGGCTCGCCGCCGGCAACCAGACCTACCGGCTGTGCACCTGGGCGCTCGGCACGGCGCTGTTCATGCACTGCATGAACTTCATCGCCGTCAGCTACTTCGAGCAGATCGTCGTCGAGTGGCACATGCTGCTCGCGGCGATCGGATCGCTGACACTCGTGCCCGGCGCGGACAGCGCCCGCCAGCTCGCCAGCCTGCAGCGGTAGCCGAGAGAATCGGCCGAAGCACTCGAATCCTGGCGCCTCGGCGGACGCCCTTGCGCCGACGGCACCGGCATTTCGCCCACATTGAGAAAAACGTCGAAGGTTTCCGCGTGCCGCCTGCCACACATTCCTCTTCGTAGCGTTGTCGGAGGCTCGCCAAGACTGTCGATAATCCGTCAGCGGCCCACGTATCCATCCGCAGCGACACGACTAGTAACAGCCAACCCCACATTCGCCCCGATGTCTCGCGTTCCTCGCCGGCTGGCCATGACCCTGGCCGATCTGCTGACCCTGCTCGCCGCCCTGAGTTGGGCCGGGGTCTGGCACGCCCGCAGCGAGGTTTCGGTCGAGCGACACATCCTGGAAGTGTCGGTTGCGTGGGCGACCTTGGTGATCGCGTGGATCCTGATCTCCCGACGGATCGGCACCTACGCCGTCCCTCCGCGCCGCAACCTGGCGATCGCGCTGCGGCGCACGACCGAAGCCTGGATCGCGACCTGGGGGCTCGGCGGCCTGCTGGCGCTGTCGATCCTGCCGGCGTCGACGTTTTCCATCTGGTGGCTGCTCGCAGCCGGTCTGGCGCTGTTCTGGTTGACCCGGCTGGCGCTCTCGTTCTCGTCAGCCGGCGACGTAAGCGGCCGGCTGCGCGCGATCGTCGTGGGCTCCTGCCCGAGTGCGCGCGCGCTGTCGTCGACGCGCGACGCGACCGACGCCGTCGAGTTCGTCGGCTTCGTCCCGTTCGCCAACGAACCCGCCGGCGCCATGCCGCACCTGCCGCGCCTCGGCGCTATCACCGATCTCAGCGACGTTCTGCGACAGCACGAAGTCGACATCGCCTTTGTCAGCCCGTCGGATGACGCGGTCACCGGCGAGGTGCACAAGGCGATCGACACCTGCGAGGCCCAGGGGCTCGAAACCCAGTACTTCCCGGCCTTCCTCGACGTCGATGACGTGCGCGTCGGCATGGCCTGGAGCGCCAACCGCCCGGGCCTCAACCTGAAGCCTGCCGGAGAACCGACGCTGACCGCGTTCGGCAAGCGCGTGGTCGACGTGGTCGGTGCCACCGTCGGGCTGATCGCGCTGCTGCCGGCCTTCCTCGCCTGCGCAATCGCGGTCAAGTTGTCGAGCAGAGGACCGATCCTGTATCGACAGACCCGAGTCGGCCGCAACGGCCGCACGTTCAACTGCCTGAAGTTCCGAACCATGCGGGTCGGCGCCCACGCCCAGCAGGAACTGCTGCGCGCGGCGAGCCTGCAGGATGGGCCGGCGTTCAAGGTGGCGGACGACCCGCGCATCACGCCGATCGGCCGGATCCTGCGCAAGTTCAGCCTCGACGAACTGCCACAGCTGATCAACGTGCTGCTCGGCGACATGAGCCTGGTCGGCCCGCGTCCGCCGCTCCCGAGCGAAGTCGACAAGTACACTTGGTGGCAGCGCCGCCGGATCGCCGTCAAACCCGGTCTGACGTGCATCTGGCAGGTCTACGGGCGCAACCGCGTGTCGTTCAAGCGGTGGGTCGAGATGGACCTCTACTACATCGACAACTGGTCCTTGTGGATGGACCTCAAGCTGATCGCACAGACGTTCCGGGTGGTGCTGCGCGGCACGGGCATGTAGCCCGCACCGCCTACGCCTGCTGCATCAGCGCCTCGATCGCGCGCACGGCCTTCGGCGCACCGGCGGTCAGCACCTCGGGCCCCTTGGCGGTGACCAGCACATCGTCCTCGATGCGCACACCGATGCCGCGCAGATCCTTTGCCACCCGACGATCGCGAGCCCCGAAGTAGAGCCCCGGTTCGACAGTCAACACCGCACCCGCAACGAGCCGGACCGGCCGGCCATCGATGTCTTCGTAGCCGCCGACATCGTGCACATCCCGCCCGAGCCAGTGGCTGGTGCCGTGCATGTACCAGGGGCGGAACGCGTTCTCGCGCACGAGCTTCGCCGG
>DRKG01000351.1 GCA_011051855.1 bacterium
ACCACTATGCTCAGGCGCGCGCGGCGGACGATTCGCAGGCCGTGACGTTCTGCGCGATGTCGTTCGCCGGTAGCCTGTGATGCGATGAGTGAACCACGAGGCGATTCGCGCCGCAGCTTCCTGACCGGGGGCTTGGTCGGCGCCGCGGCCGGCATCACCGGGGCGTCGGCGGCCGGCGTGTTCTCGCGTCCGGGCAGAGCAGCGGTTCACGGCGGCGGCCGCAAACGGGTCTCGTGGCGGCTGGCGTCGAGCTTCCCGAAGACGCTGCCGGCGATCTACGGCACCGCCGAGTTGCTCGCGGAACGGGTCGCGGCGATGACCGACGGAGCGTTCACCATCCGCTGCCACCAGGCGAACGAGCTGGTGCCGGCCGGTCAGGTCATGGATGCGGTCGAGAAGGGCTCGGCCGAGGTCGGTCAGACCGCCGGCTACTACTACACCGGCAAGGACCCGGCGCTCGCATTCGACACCTGCGTGCCGTTCGGGTTGACCGCGCGCCAGCAGGATGCCTGGCTCGAACGCGCTGGCGGCCGCGAGCTGCTGCGCGAGGTCTACCGCGACTTCGGCATCCGCAACTACACGTGCGGCAACACCGGTGCACAGATGGGCGGCTGGTTTCGCGAGCCGATCGCCACCGCCCGCGATCTCAAAGGCCTGCGCATGCGCATCCCCGGGCTCGGCGGCAAGGTCATGGACCGGCTCGGCGTATCGGTGCAGATGCTCGCCGCGGGCGACATCTACCCGGCGCTCGAGCGCGGCGCGATCGACGCCACCGAGTGGGTCGGCCCGTTCGACGACGAACGGCTGGGCTTTCACGAGATCGCCAGCAACTACTACTACCCCGGCTGGTGGGAGCCGGGCCCGTCGTTGTCGTTCATGGTTTCGCAGCGGGCGTTCGACGCGCTGCCGCCGGACTACCAGGCGATCTTCGAGGCGGCGGTGACGGCGGCGGCGCCGACGATGTTGCAACGCTACGACCGCGAGAACCCGGCGGCGCTGCAGCGGCTGCTGCACAAGGGCGTGCAGTTGCGCCCATTCTCCGAGGACATCCTGCGCGCGGCGCGCGAAGCATCATCGAGTCTGCTCGACGACGAGGCGGCCAAGGACAAACGCTACCGGCGCATCCTCGCACACTGGCGGGCGTTCCAGCGCGACTCCGTGCGGTGGGCGTCGACCAACGAACTGGCGTACGCGAACTTCATCGCACGCGGCTGATCTGGCCGCGGGCGTCAGGGTTCCAGCATCACGGTGACGATGCCGGGGAACAGCCAGACCAGCGCGAGTGCGACCACCTGGATGGCGATGAACGGCGCCGCGCCGCGGTAGATCTGCGCGGTCGAGATCTCCTTCGGCGCGACGCCGCGCAGGTAGAACAGCGAAAAGCCGAATGGTGGCGTCAAGAAGCTGGTCTGCAGGTTCATCGCCAGCAGCACGGCGAACCAGATCATCTCGGCGCCTTCGATGCCGAGGGCGCGCGCGGCCGGGGCGATCAGCGGCAGCACGATGAAGGCGATCTCGAAGAAGTCGATGAAGAAGCCGAGCACGAACACCGCGACGTTGGCGACCAGCAGCAGGCCGATCCGTCCGCCCGGCAGGTTGGTCAACAGCCCTTCGATCCACAGGTCGCCGCCGAGACCGCGAAAGACCATCGTGAACGCGGTCGAGCCGACCAGCAGGAACACCACCATCGACGTGATGCGCAACGTGCCGGTCATCGTCGCCAGCAGGTTGGCGCGGCTCAGGCGACCGTTGGCCGCGGCCAACAGCATCGCGCCGACGGCTCCGAGTGCGCCGGCATCGGTGGGAGTGGCGATGCCGGCGAAGATGCTGCCGAGCACCAGCGCAATCAGCAAGAGTGGCGGCACCATCACCTTCAGGACCTCGCGGCCGAGGTGCGGCACGGCGTCGCGTTCGGTCTGTGGTAGCGGTGGCGCGGCATCGGGGTGTCGCCAGGCGAGCCATGCGACGTAGAGCGCGTAGAGGCCGGCGAGCAGCAGCCCGGGGAGCAGTGCGCCGAGGAACAGTGCGCCGACGCTTTCGCCGAGTTGGTCGGCGAGCACGACCAGCACGATGCTCGGCGGGATGATCTGCCCGAGCGTGCCCGCGGCGCAGATCACGCCGGTGGCGAGTTCGCTGCGGTAGCCGTAGCGGCGCATGATCGGCAGCGAGATCAGGCCCATCGCGACCACCGAGGCGCCGACCACGCCGGTCGCGGCGGCGAGCAGAGCACCGACGAACACCACCGCCAGCGCGAGGCCGCCGCGCAGCCCGCCGAACAACAGCCCGATGGTGCGCAGCAGGTCTTCGGCCAGCCGCGAGCGTTCGAGCATCGTGCCCATGAAGATGAAGTAGGGCACGGCCAGCAACACCTGATTGGCCATCACGCCGAACACCCGTTCGGGGAACAGTTGCAGGTAGGCCCAGCCGAAGCAGTCCCCGGCACTCGCCAGCAGCGCGAAGATCAGCGCGACCCCGCCGAGCACGAACGCCACCGGGTAGCCGACGAAGATCAGCAGGAACAGCACCACGAACATCAGCGGTGCGAGCGGGTCAGCCGGCATCGGTCCCTCCTTCCCGATCATTGGCTTCCCGATCATTGGCTTCCCGATCGCTGCCGTCCAGTTCGAGTTCGTGCGCGGTCGCACGGCCGCGCAGACATGCGATGCGTTTGATCGCCTCCGAGCATCCTTGCAGCCACAGCAACAGGAACGCCAGTGGAATCGCCGGTTTGATCGGCCAGCGCGGCAGCCCGCCGGGGGCGCTCGACCATTCGTCG
>DRKG01000352.1 GCA_011051855.1 bacterium
ACTGTGCGCGATGAAGCGCACGGCGATCCTGATCAACACCGCGCGCGGCCAGATCGTCGACGAACAAGCGCTGATCGCGGCGCTCGAAGAAGGCCTGATCGCGGGTTGTGGCCTCGACGTGTTCGAGGACGAACCCAACGTGCCCGCCGACTTGCAGGCGCTACCGAACGCCGTGTTGCTGCCGCACATCGGCAGCGCCGTGCAAAGCGTGCGCTCGGTGATGTGCTCCCTGGCGGCGCGCGACTGCTGTGCGGTGCTGACCGGCGAGCGACCACGGCATCCGGTCAATCCCGAGGTGCTCGGGTGAGGCGACTGCTGCGCGACGTGTTCGACGCGGCGATCGCCCGCGTCGATGCGCGCCACGCGGTGCTGCAGGAACGGATCCGACTGCGCCGCTGCGCCCGCGACCCCGTGCTGGTGATCGCGTTCGGCAAAGCGGCGCGCCCGATGGCGGAAGCGGTCGCGCACCTGCTGCCGGATGCGCCGCTGCGCGGCCTCGTTGTGCCGCCCTCCCCGGACACGGCACCGCTGCCGCCGTTCGAAGTGATCGCCGGCGGCCATCCGCTGCCGACGGCCGGCAGCCTGCGCGCGGCCCGGCGTGCGCTGGACCTCGCCGCCTCGATCACCCCCGGCGAACGGCTGCTGTTCTTGGTGTCGGGCGGCGGCTCGGCGATGCTCGAAGCGCCGGCCGACGATGCCGTCACGCTGACCGAGCTGCGCACGTTCTACCAGGCGTTGCTCGGCTGCGGCGCCGACATCGGCGCGATCAATACCGTGCGCGGCTGGTGTTCGACGATCAAGGGCGGGCGACTGGCACGGGCCGGCCGCGCGGCGCGGTCGCAGTTGACGCTGGCGATCTCGGACGTGCCCGCGGGCAGCGGCGCCCTCGCGTCCAACCCCACCGGTGCCGATGCCACCACCTTGGCCGACTGCTTCGCCGTGCTCGATCGCCATCGGCTGTGGCCGGTCGTGCCGGCACCGCTCCGTGCCCGCATGCAACGCGGCGATCTGCCACCGGGGCTTGCGCCCGACGACGAGCTGCACCAACGCAGCGAGACGGTGGAGCTACTCAACGATCGCACGCTGGGCAGTGCGGCACTGGCCGCGCTGCGCGAGCGCGGCCTGCGCGCCGAGTTCGTGCCCGAAGCCGACGACCTGCCTTGCGCGCAAGCCGCCGACCTGCTGCTGGCGCGACTCGCACGCCTTCGCGCTGCCCATCCGGGCGAACGCGTTGCCGTGGTCGCCGTCGGCGAGCTGCTGGTGCAGTTGCCCTCGTCACCGGGTGCCGGCGGCCGCAACCAACAGTTTGCGCTCACCTGCGCCGAACGCATCGCCGATCGCGCGATCACCGTGCTGAGTTGCGGCAGCGATGGCATCGACGGCAACTCGCCGGCAGCCGGGGCGGTCGTCGACGGCACCACCGCGGCCCGCGCGCGCGCCCGCGGCCTCGACATCGGCTCCCACCTCGCCCGCTGTGATGCGTTCCCGCTGCTCGACGCCCTCGGTGACACGGTGCTGACCGGCCCCACGCAGACGAACGTGCGCGACCTGCGCCTGCTCGCACACGACGCCTGACGCAAACGCCGGCACCGGCGACCGACGCACATGCGCCGGCGGCGGCAGACGCTCTGCGCTCCGTGCCAATGCGGCTATTGGGAAGGCTCGTTCCGAGACTGCAATCCGCTCGCCGCTCAAGTCGATAGAGCGTGCGCACCAGGGACGGACACCAGAGGATACATGGGGAACACGACGAGACTGGCGGCGTTCGGCGTCGCCGTGCTGGCCGCCGGCTGCGGTGGCGGCGGCAGCAGCGCGGGAGCTGGCTCGGGCTACAACGCGGGCGCCGCGTTCGGGGTCGTCGAACTGCTGTCCCATTCGCCGGCCGACGGCGCCGTGCAGGTCGCGCTGGACAGCTATATCCAGCTCGAGTTCGACGCCGACATCGCGCTCGAAAGCCTCGCCGACGAGGACACCTGGCTGCGCGTCGCCGGCACCACCACCAACGTGCCGATCACCTTCACGCGCGGCTCCAGCGGCCGCGTCGCCTGCCAGCCCGACGCCGACCTGCTGCCGGAGACGGACTACGAGTTCCAGTTGTCGGCGCTGACCAGCGACCTCAGCGGCCGCATCCTCGACGTCACCACGAAGTTCACCTTCCGCACGTTCGACGAGAGTCCGCCGCAGATCACCGGCTTCAGCGTGCCCGACGGCGCCACCGGCGTGGCGCGCACCGGCACGTTCACACTCAGCTTCGACGAGGCGCTGTCGCCGGCCTCGATCGACGACCAGACGCTCTACCTACGCGACGTGTTCAACGGCCGCTTTGCCGCCGAGGCAACCGTCGTCGGCAACGACGTCGTGCTCGACCCCCACGCGGACCTGCCGGGAGACCGGCAGTTCTTCGTCGTAGCGACCACCCTGCTGACCGACCGCGCCGGCAACGCCTTGGCGACGCAGTTCCAGTCGAGCTTCCGCACCGCCGCCGACACCGATTCGCCAGCGGTGACCGCGGCGTGGCCAGCCTTGAACGCAACCGGCATCTCGCCCTTGGCGCAGCCGTGGTTCACGTTCGACGAATCGATGGATCCGGCCACCGTCGAACCGTCGTCGCTGCTGTTCCAAGACGAGTATGGCAGCATCGTGCCGTTCGCGATCGACGCATCCGCCGACCAACAGCGCCTGCGCGTGCGTCCCACGGTCGCGCTGCAGCCGAACCGTTCCTACACGCTGGCGTTCCTGCTCGGGGCGGCCGCCGCCACCGACGTCAGCGGCAACGGGCTCGTCGCCACGCAGGCACTGACCTTCACCACCGGCACCGACCAGACCGCGCCGACGGTCGTCAGCAGTTCCCCGAGCAGCGGCCAACAGCGCGTGCCCGGCGCGCTGGTCGCCGAAGTCACCTTCGACGAAGACCTCGACCCCGCGTTCGTCGACAGCCGCACCGTCGAGCTGTTGGTCGACGGGGCTCCGTGGGCGGCCGTGGTGACGCTGGTCGACGGCGACACCGTGCGGGTGACCCCGGTGCTCGACCTGCCGACCGACACCAACTGCACGCTGCGCCTGCGCGGGGACCAGGACGGCCTGCACGACCTCGCCGGCAACGTGCCCGGCGACATCCTGATTCCGTTCACCACCTCGAGCGATGCCGAGGCGCCGGGCGCGCTGTTCCTGCCCCCGGACGGCGCGGTCGCGATCGCGCCCAGTTCGCGCATCACGATCGTCTTCGACGCCGCCATGGACCCGGCCACGCTGACGCCGCAGACGATCCAGGTCACCGACGACTTCTACACGCCGATCGCCGGCACGATGACGCTGTCGGCCGACAACCGCGTGGTCACCTTCGACCCGGCCGCCCCGCTGTCGCCGAACGCCTACTACCGCGTCCGCCTCGTCGGCGGCAACACCGGCGCGCGCCGCGTCAGCGGCAACTGGTTCGATGCCGACCGCACCGCACGTTTCCGCACCGGCCAGAACAACGACGTCACCGCCCCGACCGTGACGGCCACCATCAACGGGATACCCGAGGTGCGGCAGGAAGGGCTGGTGGTGCCGCCGAGCGGGTTCACCGTCGACGTCACCACCGGCGACGTCGCCAGCCAGTGGGTCGACATGGGCACCGTCGAACTGCTGTTCACCGGTGGGCAGGGCCCGGGTGCGGAGGCGCTGCTGGCGCAATCCCGGATCGGCTACAACAGCGTGCAGGTGACCGTCCCGGATGAGCTGGCGCTCGCGCCGGGATCATGGTCGCTGCAGGTGCGGGCGCGCGATCTCAGTGGCAACGTCGGCCAATCGACGGTGCTGTCGTTCGAGGTCGATGCCGCCACCGGCGGGGCACTGCCGTTCGAACGCACGCAGGTGGTCTGGGTGCGCACCGACCTCGACCGCGACGGCAACGGCCGCTCCGACTTCACCGACGACATGCTGCGGCTCGGCTTCGCCAGCGAAGACGATCCCGCCGGCACCAATGCTTGGATGGAACGGCTGCTGCTCGACGGCATCCTGGCCAAGGCCAACCACCTCTACAAGCGCGGCAACCGCGGCGAACCGCTCGACGCGGGTTCGGTGATGGTGCGTTTCTCGACCCGCGAACCGATCGCGCTGCCGCACATGCAGATCGCGCTCGGTGGCCTCGACCCGGACGGCGACCGCACGCGCGCGTTCGGAGCCGAGAGCACGGGGGTGCTCGGACGCGCCTACTACGACTACCGCAACGACAATCCGAGCGAGCGCAACACCTCGGTGTCGCCGGGGCTCGGCGTGTTCCCGGCGGAGATGTATCTCTACCAAGGGCGCATCCACCAGCAGGTCTATCCTTCCTACCAGACCGCGTTCGCGAGCGCGTTCCTGCCGATCTGCCCGGCGATGGGCGGCACGCCGGCCGGCAGCCATCCACACGATGCCACCGTGCTGAGCCCGACGTTCGACTACGCGAGCGCCACCGCCAGCGAGCGCGCCCGCTACAACACGGTGATGAGCGCCGCCGACGATTGGGCGGCGGTGATCGGCGTGATCCTGGCGCACGAGGTCGGGCACTCGATCGGCCTGGTCGCGCCCGGCGCGATGCCGAACGGATTGTTCGGCGATTCCTCGCTGCACAACACCTATGCCAGCGCGGCCGAAGTGATGGCGCCTTCGGTCGGCTACGAAGCGATGACGTCGCTCGATTACCAGTTCCGCGACATCGACCTCGCCTACCTGCGTCAAAGGATCCTGCTGCGATGAACCGAACGCTTTCCACCGTGGTCCTGTCGGCTGTTGTATGCGCGGCCCTGCCCGCGCAGAACCAGGCGACCACGTTGACCCGACTGGCGCGCGACGCCGACGTCGTGGTGCGCGCGACGGTGCTCGGCAATGCGGCGGTGCCGCCGGGCTGGCAACGGGTCACGCTGCGGCGCCAGCAACTGTTGAAGGGCCAGACCGGCAGCGAGTTCACGCTCGCCGAACCGGGCGGACGCTGCTGCGGCCGCAGCCTGTTCGCGCTGCAGCCGGGCGACGATCTGCTGCTGTTCCTGAAGCGCATCGGACCGACCCTGCACCTGTTCGGCGACAGCCGCGCGGTGCTGCCGGCCACGCCCGCCTTGCTGCAGCACAGCGCGCAACTGATCGCCGCGCCGTCGAACAACGCCATCGTCGACCTGTTGGTGCCGAGCCTCGAACACATCGAGCCGCGCATCGCCGACGATGCCGCGATGGCGCTGGCGAGCCTGCCGCACGTGACCCTCAGCGCCGGCCAGCGCACCGTCGTCGCCGCGTGCTTGCAGCAGGCCGTGCAGCGCGGAGCAACCCGCACCGCCGCCCTCGCCGATGTCGCCGCGCGGCTCGGCGACGCCGACATGGCCGACACCCTGGTGCCGATCTACCTGCACGCCGACCGCGACGACCAGGCGCGCCTGCTGCGGCGTGCGCTGCGCCGGTTCCCGCCGCAACTCCTCGCCGACCGCCTGCCCGTGCACGTCGCCACCGGCCGCACCGCAAACCTGCGCGCCGCGCGGCTGTTGGTGGAACTGCCGCCGGCCAACGCGCTGGCGGCGATGACGCAGTTGCTACAGCGCCCGAACCACCCGTCGGTGCAACTGCACCTGTGCGAAGGCCTGCTCGCCGCGGGGGTGCAGGCCGCGGCCCTGCGACCGTTGGTGCCGAGCGTGGTCATCGAACTGGCCGAACGGCACCGCGCCCGGCGGCCCGTATTCCGCAACATCGACCCGAGCCGATGACCGCAGCCACCCACGTTCCGGCGGCCGAACGCCTGTTGCCCAGAGCCCTGTGGCAACTGCCGCTGGCCCGGCTGCGGCTCGCCGAGGAGGTCGCCGAGCGGCTCGCGGACCACGGCCTGTTGACCATCGCGGACGCGCTGCAACTCCCCGAGACCGCATTCGTCGGCGACGAGGCCCTGGCGGCGACGGACCTCGACCACCTGCGCACCGCCATTGCGCAGGCGCTCGCCGATGGCCTGCGCCAGTTCGAGGGCGCACACGTCAACGACTGGCCGACCCTTCGGGCCCAGTTGTTCGGCCCGCTCGACGACGAAAGCCGCGAACTGCTCGCCGCCGCCGTCGGACTCGACGGCCCCGCGCGTTCGCGGCAGGCGATGCAGCAACTGCTCGGCCAACAGGAGCTCGACGAAGCCCTGCAGGCGATCCGCTCGACCCTGATGCAACACGCAGCCCCGTTGCTGCAGCGCATGCAGGCCGAGGTCGAGGCCGAGTTCGAAGCGTTCGACGGCGTGCTCTACCACAGCCACGCCAAGGCGGACACGCTGGTCACGGTCCTCGGCAACGCCTGCGGCGACCCCGAAACCGGCCTGCGGCTGGTGGCGTTCTGCCTGCCGCACCTCTGCCACCTCCACCGCGGCGTGCTGCACGCGATGCCCAGCCGCCGCTTCCGCGAGTTGCTGCGGGTGCTGCCGCAGCTCGTGCCGCAACACCGCCTGCCGCTGGCCATCGCCGACATCGCGGACCAACTGCGGGCGCGCGGCATCGAGGTGCCGACGGGTTCGCTGATGCACGTGCTGCGCAGCGAACTGCGCGTGGCGATCGAGCTCGACGGCACGCGCGGCGAGGTCGCCGTGCCCGACCCGCGGCGGCCGGGCGCGAGGTTGCTCGAACTGCTCGAGGAACTCGGCGAACCGACCGAACTCGACGACCTGGTGTTCGCCTACCGCGAACGTTTCCGGTTCGCATCGCAGCAGCGGCTGCTGCGCCATCTCGCCGGCAGCACCGAGTTCGTGCGCGTCGGCGAGACGACCTGGTCCCTGCGCCGCTGGCACGAAACAGAACTGGCCGACATCGCCGACACCACCGAGCGGGTCGTGCGCCGCCTTTGTTCGGCCAAGGGCCGGCAGGACGTGCTGGCATTGGCGCGCGGCGAGGGCGCCGGCGAACGGGGCGCCTGGCTGGTGCTCGACGCGCTCGCCGGCGACCCACGGGTGCGCCTGCTCGGCCGCGGCGAGGCGTGTCCTGCCGACCAGCAGCAGTCGTCCGTGATGCAGCGGCTGACGCGCGCGTTCCGGCGCGCCGCCGGCGACGTCGTCGAGAGCCTGTTCCTCGCCAACCAGCCTGCCGGGCAGCGGCGGCTGGTCGAGCGATTGCTCGAACACAACCGCGCCTTCGTGCGCCCCGAACCCGATCGCATCGACACGCTCTGCAACTACCCGTTCAACCAGGAACGGCTGACCCGCCTGAACAAGCTGGTCGTCGACCACTTGCAGCAGCGCGCCGGCTACGCGCACGCCGCGGCGCTGAAGGACCTGGTCGACCAGACCGACCTAGGCGGTCGCTGGCTGACGCCGCAACTGCTCGCCGAGGTGCTGCGCCGACACGGGCCGTTCGAGGTGCTGGCGCCCGGCATCATCGCGCTGAAGAGCCTGCAACTGCCGGCATCGCTCGCCCGCCGCGCCCGGCAGGCGCTGCGCCAAGCGGGCGAGGCGTTGACCATCGCCGACGTCGTACGCGCCCGCCCGGAGCTGGCCGAGTTCACCGACTGCCTGGCCGAGCTGCTGCTCGCCGATCCGCTGGTGCAGTCGCCGGACGGGCGCTACTTCGTGCTGTAGGAGCCAGCAGAAGGCGCCGGCCGGCTACTCGGCGGCACTGGCGACCCGCCCGGTCAACGGGTGGCTCTGCTCGACTTCCTCGCTGGTCGACTGTTCGCCGTCGAAACCCAGCAGCCTTCCCTGGCCGTCGACGACCGTCTCCAGGTGCACCGGTCGCTGCCACAGCGTGAACAGCGACTGCAGCGTCAACTGCGCCTGCTCGAGCTGCAGATCACCACCGACCCATTCGTGCACCAGGTAGAGTTCGCCGCGGTTCCGGTGATTGCCATCGACGACCTTGATGATCGGATTGCCGAAGTTGGTCAACGCCTCCAGCAACTGCTTCTTCACCTTGGTGTAGTCGCGGTCGACGATCACGTACTGGCCGGTCTCACGGTCCTGCCCGTAGACGAACATCTTCTGGTCCTCGGCGAACTCCGGCGTGACGAACTCGTCGATGAAGGTGACGTCGTTGTAGATGCGACGCACGTCGAAGATCTTCTTGCGCCCCTCGTTGGTCGGCACGTTCCAACGCCGGCGCTCCTCGGGGTCGTCGCACTTCATGTAGTCGGGGCCGAAGCGGCCCTTGTTCCACCGTTCCTCGATGTCGCGGAACAACTCGACCCCCAGCTTGTAGGGATTGATCTGCCCCGGGCGCGTCGACAACGTGCCGCTGTGGGTGTCGCAGTAGTTGACGACCTCCGACGCCTCACACAGGTGCTTGGTCATCATCGTCGAGTGCCAGTAGACCGCCCACCCCTCGTTCATGATCTTGGTCATGCCCTGGGGTGCGAAGTAGTAGGCCTCGTCGCGCAGCATCGCGAGCACGTCCTGCTGCCATGCCTCGAGCGGCGCGTTGTCGAGCAAGAACTTGAGCACGTCGCGCGCCGGCCGCGCCGGGAACCGCCGGGACTGCTGCTGGCGCTTCGCCACCCGCTCCTTCTCCGCTTGCAGGAACTCGGGCGGATTGATGTAGCGGTCCATGTAATCCTTGGCGGCGATCTTCTTGATCTCCTCGCCGCCCTCCGCCGCCGCAGCCGCGCGTTCCTTGGCCTCGCTGCGGCGATCGGTGCCGCGATCGATGTAGGGCGAATACGGGTCGATCAGGTTGTCGAGCGTGTGCACCACGTCGATGAAGTCCTCGACCGTGGATTGGCCATAGCGGTCCATGTAGCGCCGGATGCGCGCCCCGTGGTTGGCGAGCACGTCCATCATCTTGCGCGACGTGTGCGCGAACCACGCGTTGTTCTTGAAGAAGTCGCAGTGGCCGTAGACGTGCGCCATCACCAGCTTTTGCTCGGTAACGGCGTTGCTGCGCATCAGGTACGCGTAGCAGGGGTCGTTGTTGATGACCAGCTCATAGATCTTGCTGAGGCCATACTGGTAGCTCTTGCTGAGCTGTTCGTATTCCATGCCCCAGCGCCAATGCGGGTAGCGCACCGGAAACCCGCCGTAGCTGGCGATCATGTTGAGCTCGTCGTGGTCGACCAACTCGAAGATGACCTCGTAGAAGTCGAGGCCGTAGCTCTTGGCGAGATCGCGCGTCTCGTCGCGGATCGCCGCCAGTTCGGGGGTCAGGTTGCCCATTCTTGCCTCAGCGGTGCCGGGTGCCTCATCGGTGCTGCCGTTGTCATCGGCAGTTCGGCGAGTACACACTAAGCCGGATGGCGCCCGAGGCAAGGTCGGCGGGCGGCGGAGGGGCCCCACCGTCGCCGGCCCGATCGAGTTCGTATTCGCGCGCCAGCAGCGAGTGCGCCTGGGCAAGCAGCAGCTCGCCTCGGCGGCGGTAGAACTGTGCCAGCTCGCAATGCCCGCTGGCGCGCCCCGGCGTCACGCGCATCCGCTCGTAGATGTCGCGCAGTTCCGCCCCGCCTGCGGCAAGGCGCCTCGCCATTGCACACACCCGGGCGCGCAGACAAGCACGCTGACGCAGATCACGCGCGCACTGCACGGCCGTGTCGAGGCAGGCGACGGCACGGCGAAGGTCCCCGACGGCACACGCTGCATCCGCGCGGCGGCACCATCGCGTGACGGGATGCACGGGCTGCTCGCCGTTCGTTGACGCTCCCGCCCGTGGAGCGGCGCATGCCGACGCCAGAAGGATCGACCCTGCGCCCAGCAACATGAGCCCGAGGTGCCTCATAGCTGGTGGCGGAAGTAGCGGGCCGGGATCTGCCGCATGAGATCGTTGACCGCGCGCACGGTCGCGCGCTCGATCGCGACCGACAGATTGGCATCCTTGCGCTCGCCGGAACCCAAGGAGAAGCCGCCGATGCCGAGACCGCCGATTCCCCATGCGCTGCCTTGCGAACGGCGACTGGTGCCCACCGAGTAGCCCTCGCCTTTCGCCGTTGCGATGGTCGCCCCGGTGTGACAATCGACGAT
>DRKG01000353.1 GCA_011051855.1 bacterium
CCAAGCGAACTCGTAGTCGTCGTTCGAGGGCCCCTGGCTCGGCACCAGCCGTTTTTGGATGGTCTCGGCGATCTGCAGTTCGCGTTGGATCGACACGCTGTTCTCGCGCAGCCGTTCCAGGTGCAGACGGTGCAGCAACGCCGCCGCCAACTGGCCGAAGCTCTGCAGTCGCCCGACGTTCTCGCGCGTCTTGTCCGGGTCGATCTTCGGGTTGAACAACAGGCAGATACCGGCCTGCACCCCGTGGTAGCGCAGCGGCAGCACGACCACTTCCTTCAGCACGGCGGGCGTGCAATCCGGTGCCAGGCCAGCGATGCCGCCGTCGCGGTCGCGCTCGACGATACCGGCCGGGCCGTCCACCAGGCAATCGGGCCAGGCGCTGCCGTCGGCGGCGGTGAACGACGCGAGCAGCGCCTCGGGCATGCCAAGCGCCTGCTGCAGGCTGAGGCCGGAGTCTCGCTGACCGATCTCGTCGAACACGTAGAGCGCGCCCGCAGTCGCGTTGACCATGCTGCTGGCGAGGGCCAGCAGGCGCGCCATCACCGCCTCGGGGTCTTCCTCCTGGAAGAGCACGATGCCCTCTTCCAGCGCCTGCAGCGTCGCGCAGTAGTCGTCGGTGGCCTTGCGCGCTTCCGAGTTCAGCGCGAGGTTGACGAGCGCGGTGCCGAAGTGCACCAGGATGTCCTCGAGCGCTCCACGCGTGGCCGCATCGATCGACACGCCGACCAGCAGTTCCCCGAGCAGGTGCTCGTAGTAGCGCACCGGCAGCCGCTGCTCGGCGGGCAGCGGCCAACTGTCGGCATCGACCTCCGCGAGCGGCGTCAGCGGGCAATCCGCCCCCAGTGTGAAGCGCACTACTTGCCGGGTGTCATGCTCCGCCAGGCACAGCGCGATCGGCACGTCCGGCAGGAACACCGCCAGCATGCCGGCGAACTCCCGCTCCAGCTCGTCCTGGCTGCGCAAGGCGTGCAGTGCGGCAACGCCGGCCGCGGTGCTCCAGGGAGACTGCGCAGGAGTGCATGCCATGGGTTCGTTCAGGTGCCGAGGTTGCCGAGCGCCAGCACGGCCTCTTCCATCATCGGGACCAGTTCGTCGCGGAGTCCGGTCCACGCGTCCTCGTCGAGGCCGACCACCGCAAGGTCGTCGGCCGAAACCGCGACGCTCGGCGCCATGTCGGGCAAGTAACCGGTGCCGAGTTCGTGCGCGGCCGCGTCCGCGAGCCGCACGATCGCGACTCCGGGCGCCGTCGCCGGATCGCTGTCGCCATCCTCCCCCGGGCGCGCGCCGTGATGGCAGCCGATCACCTCCTGCACCTCGGTGGCGAGATTCCACTTCGCGGCGACCAGCGCACCGGATTCGGTGTGGTCCAAGCCGACGACCTCTCGTTCGTACTCCTCGATGTTGGCTCCAGCGGCCGGGCGCTTGGCCTCCGAAACGTAGGGCACGAGCAGCAGCTTGCCGATGTCGTGCAACAGGCCGGCGACGAACCACTGCTCGGCCTCGTCGGCGCTCATGCGGCAGCGCCGCGACAGTTCGCGGGCGGCCGTGGCGACGCACACCGCGTGCAGCCACAGGCCCTTGGGTTCGTGGCCGTACCAGCCGAAGTCGCGCTGCAGGAACTTCGCCGTGCTGGTCGCGAGCACCAGGCTGCGCACGCCGCGGAAGCCGAGCACCATCACCGCCTCGCGGATCGTGCGGATCGTGCGGTTGAGCCCATAGAACGGGCTGTTGACCATCGCGAGCATCTTCGCGACCAGCACCTGGTCGTTCTGCAGCAGCCGCTCGAGGTCTTCGGGTTCGGTCTCCGACTTGTTGAGCATGCCGAGCAGGCGTGCGACCAGGTCCGGAAGCGGGGGAATGAGATCACTCTTGTGCAGGATTTCACGGCGAGTCTTCTCCTGCCGGGCGATGTTGCTCAACGACGATTGGGTCATGGTTTGCTGGATGAGTGTGGGCGAGATACTCCCCCCCAACTTCGTCCACCGCGCGCCCGGCACTTGACCCAAGGGTCGGGGATTCTCCGGATTTCGGTGACGACTGCGATGCCAGCGCGGACAAGCGAACACCCGACGCTCCGTCGCGAGGAGAAACCGCAGGACACTCCCTACGGGGCGTCCCCCGCGCCAGCCAGCATCAAGGTCGAAACCGCCGCCACCCGATGTCGGGAGAGTATGTGGTTCAGAGACAACCGCCGCCGATCGCCGACCCGCGCCCCCGATGCCGCCCGAGGGCCCGCACCCCGTCGGCGCCTGCGCTGGGGCACCCGCTTTGCCATCGACGTGCTGCTCGGCGCCGCCCTGATGGTCACCGTGCACCTGTTCGTGATCCAGGTGTCGATCGTGCGCGGCAACTCGATGGAGCCGGCACTGCACGACGGCGACCGGTTGGTCGTCGACCGGGTCACCTACAACCTCGGCGACGTGCACCGCGGGGACGTGGTCGTGCTGCGCTACCCCCGCAACCCGGACGTCGACTTCGTCAAGCGCGTCGTCGCAATCCCCGGCGACCGCATCGCGATGCGCGCCGGCGTCCTGTTCGTCAACGGCGAGGTCGCCGACGACTACGGCTGCATCCCTGACAAGGAAAGCATGGCCGAGCTGGTGGTGCCGCCGCACGAGTTCTTCGTGCTCGGCGACAACCGCCCGATCAGCTGCGACTCGCGCGAGTTCGGCCTGGTCCCCGAACACCTGCTGAAGGGTCGGGTGCGCGCGCGCTTCTGGCCGCTGCAGACGGCGTCGGTGTTCTGACGCCTCTGGGAGCGGCCCGGGGGGACTACGCACGCGCCCCCGAACGCGCGCACAGATGCTACCGTGGCGCCATGAACGCCATCGCGTATTGCGCGCCCGCGCTGCTCGCATTCTCGCTCCAGGCTCAGACCGCGACGGTCACCGCCACCGGCAGCCTCGACCTCGCCTGGCAGGGCGGCGGTCCCACGCAATCCGCATCGCAGACGGTCACCGGTGCGACGACCCTGCAGGTAAGCACCGTCGGCTCGGCGACCTTGACGCTCGGCACCACCTCGACCCTCGTGCTCGACGCGCTCTCGCCACCGGGAGGCGGCTGGGGTTGGTGGTCGTCGGCCTCGGGTGACGTGCTCCTGTCGTTCACCGCCACGGCGCCGATCGCCGGCGTGCTGCGACTCGACATCGTCCCGGCCTGCATCGGCGGCGGGCCACCGACGATCGACGTCGAAGACGACGGCCTCATCGAGGCAGACGGCGGGCCCGGACCGACGACGGTCGACGTGCCGGTCGTGCTCGGCCCGCGGGCGATTCCCGTGCGCGTGCGCGCCGACACGGTGAACTTCGGCGGCGCGACCTGAACGCCCCGTCCAGTATCGCCGCCGCGATCGCATTCGGCGCAACCCCGCTGGCCCTGTCCGCGACCTGCAGTCCGGGGCTGACCCCCGACGGCTGGTTCCTCGTCACCCCGACCGCCGGCGGCTTCGAACTGCCGATCCCGCTCGCCACCGGAATCGCGGGCACGGTCTACCTGCAGCACGTCGGCCTGCAACTGCCGTTCACGCTGCAGATGAGCAACCGCGTCCTGCTGACCCTGCCGTAGCGATCGCGCGCGGCCGGGACCTGGTCGCGGGATCAGTAGCGGTAGTGGTTCGGCTTGTACGGCCCCTCGACCGGGATCCCGAGGTACTTCGACTGCCGCTTGGTCAGCTTGGTCAGCTTGGCGCCGAGCTTGGCGAGGTGCAGGCGCGCGACCTTCTCGTCGAGGTGCTTCGGTAGCGTGTAGACGCAGTTGTCGTACTTCTTGTAGTGGTTGAACAACTCGATCTGCGCGATCACCTGGTTGGTGAAGCTGTTCGACATCACGAAGCTCGGGTGACCGGTGGCGCAGCCGAGGTTCAGCAGTCGGCCTTCGGCGAGCACGATCACGCCGTGGCCATCGGGGAACACCCAGCGGTCGGTCTGCGGCTTGATGTTCTCCCGCTTGATGCCCTTGATCTTCTCGAGTCCGGCCATGTCGATCTCGTTGTCGAAGTGGCCGATGTTGCCGACGATGGCGTTGTTCTTCATCCGCTTCATGTGCTCGGCGGTGATCACGTGCTCGTTGCCGGTCGTGGTGATGAAGATGTCCGCCTCTTCGACCACGTCCTCGACGGTCAGCACCTCGTAGCCTTCCATCAACGCCTGCAGCGCGCAGATCGGGTCGATCTCGGTGATGACCACGCGGCAGCCCTGACCGCGCAGTGACTGCGCCGAGCCCTTGCCGACGTCGCCGTAACCGCACACCACGGCCATCTTGCCGGACAGCATCACGTCGGTCGCGCGCATGATGCCGTCCACCAACGAATGCCGGCAGCCGTAGACGTTGTCGAACTTCGACTTGGTCACGCTGTCGTTGACGTTCATCGCCGGGAACGGCAGCTTCTCCTCGTTCTGCAACTGGTAGAGGCGGTGCACGCCGGTGGTGGTTTCCTCGGACACGCCGCGGATGCCGGGCAGCATCTTCGACCATTTCTTCGGGCTGGTCTTCAGCGACGCGTTGAGCGCCTTGATCAGCTCGCGCAGGTCCTCGGGATCGCTGGCCTTGACCTTGCGGGCCTTGCCGGCCTTCTCCATCTCGGCGCCCATCATCACCATCATGGTCGCATCCCCCCCGTCATCGAGGATCATGTTCGGGCCATCGCTACCGGGCCAGGTCAGCGCCTGCTCGGTGCACCACCAGTATTCCTCGAGGGTCTCACCCTTCCAGGCGAACACCGGCACGCCCTTCGGCTTCTCGGGCGTGCCCTTCGGGCCGACGGCGATCGCCGCGGCGGCGTGATCCTGCGTGCTGAAGATGTTGCACGAAGCCCAGCGCACCTCGGCGCCGAGTTCGACCAGCGTCTCGATCAGCACCGCCGTTTGGATGGTCATGTGCAGCGAGCCGGTGATGCGCGCCCCCTTCAACGGCTGCTGCCGCTTGTATTCCTTGCGGATTGACATCAGGCCCGGCATCTCGACCTCGGCCAGCTTCATCTCCTTGCGGCCGAACGGCGCCAGACGGATGTCGGCGACCTTGTAGTCGTTCTCGGACAGGACGGCGGCCTTGCGCGGGGCCGACTTCTTCTTGGTCTTCGGAGTGTTGGTAGCGGTCATCGTTGCTCTCGTGGTGGTTACGTTGGTTCGAACGTCAGGAAGAGATCAGGGGTGCCGGGCGCCGGGCTTGCGCCCGCGCACGACGAACATCGGGAACTCGGCCGGCCGGCCGTCGGGCGCGGTCACCGCATAGCGATCCCGCAAGGGCTCGCTGTGCAGCTCCCGGAAGCCTGCCCGCGCGAGCGCGGCAACGACCTCATCGGCTCGCAGGCCCAGCCGCAGGTCCCCCATGCGCTCGCGCATCCAATCGGCGTCGTGCGGCAGCAGGTCCGAGACGACTACGACGCCGCCATCGGCAAGCACCCGGTGGACCTCGCGCGACGCCGCCGCGTGATCGGGAACGTGGTGCCAGACCAGGTTGGCGAACGCCGCCTGCACCTCGCCATCGGCCAGCGGCAGCGCGTCGAGCTCGCCGCGCCGGAAGTCGACCCCGGGCGCGTTCGCGCGCGCCTCGGCCAGCATGCGTTCACTGTGGTCGACGCCGAGGACCTCGCCGCCGCGAGCGGCGAGCGCACCGGCGAGCAAGCCCGTGCCGCAGCCGAGATCGGCGACCCGCGGCCCGCTCGGCCACGCCTGCGCCAGGATCTCGGCCGGCAGCGTGCCGAGCGCGAACGTCTGCCCGAGTTCGGTCCACCGGCCGGCCAGACGATCGTGCGCTTCGCGGCTCTTCTGCCGGCGGCGATCGAGCACGACCTCCAGCGCCGACAAGTCGCGCACCCCTTCCTCGGAACGCAGGTAGGGCGCGATCGCCGCATCGAACATCGACGGCGTCAACACTCCATCGCTCGCCGGCTCGACCAGCGAATGGAAGCTCCACGAACCCTCGCGCCGGTCGCGCACCAGCCGCGCCCGCTTCAACAGCGACAGGTGGTTGCTGACCCGACTCTGTTGCAGACCGGTGATCGCGCCCAGTTCCTGCACCGCCAGCTCCGCCCGCGCCAGCAATGCGCAGAGACGCAAACGGAGCGGGTCCGA
>DRKG01000354.1 GCA_011051855.1 bacterium
CGCGCATCCATGCCGAGAGCATGCCGGAAGGGCGGCGGAAGCGCCGCATCGCGATGGCCAGGATCGGGCCGTTTCTGCTACAAACTGCGCACGTTCCCTTCGCCGCCAGACGCATGCACCAGAGTCCCCCGGCAGCCGACCCCGCCACGCCCGAACAACTCGCCGTCATCGATGCGGCGATCGCGCGCCTCGCCGACCAGCGAGGCGCGTGCCTGCCGATCCTGCACGCGATCCAGGAGGAACTCGGCTTCGTGCCGGCGGAGGCCGTGCAGCGCATCGCCGATGCGATCAACTGGTCGCGCGCCGAGGTGCACGGAGTGTTGACGTTCTACCACGACTTCCGCACCCGGCCGCCGGGGCGGCGCGTGCTCAAGGTGTGCCGCGCCGAGGCCTGCCAGGCGGTGGGCAGCGAGGCGCTCGAACGGCACCTGCAGGACCGCCACGGCGTCGCCTGCGGCGAGACCTCGGCCGACGGCGAGCTGACCGTCGAAGCGGTCTATTGCTTGGGCAACTGTGCGCTGTCGCCGTCGGTGCAACTCGACGGCCGCATCGCGGGGCGGGTCGACGCGGCCCGTCTCGATGCGCTGCTGGAGAGCGGCCGATGACCGTCACCGTCTTCGTTCCGCGCGACAGTGCCGCGTTGTCGATGGGCGCCGATGCGGTCGCGGATGCGATCGTGCGCGAGGCCGCCGCCCGCGGCGTCGAGGTGCGGTTGGTGCGCAACGGTTCGCGCGGCATGCTGTGGCTCGAACCGCTGGTCGAGGTCGGCACCGAGTCCGGGCGCGTGGCCTACGGGCCGGTGACGCCGGCGGACGTGCCGGGCTTGTTCGACGCGTCGTTCCACGAAGGCGGCGGCCACGCGCTCGGCCACGGCCGCACCGAGGAGATGCCGTGGCTGCAGCGGCAGACGCGGTTGACGTTCGCGCGGGTCGGATTGACCGACCCCCTCGACTTCGACGACTACCGCCGCCACGGCGGTATGGCCGGTTTGGAGAAGGCGCTGCAACTGGCGCCGGCGGCGATCGTCGACGAGGTCAAGGCATCGGGCCTGCGCGGTCGCGGCGGCGCGGGCTTTCCGGCGGGCATCAAGTGGGCGACGGTGCTCGCTGCCGAAGCCGACCGGAAGTACGTCGCTTGCAACGCCGACGAAGGTGACAGCGGCACGTTCTCCGACCGCATGATCATGGAGGGCGATCCCTACCTGCTGATCGAGGGCATGGTGATCGCGGGGCTCGCGGTCGGGGCCGACGAGGGCTACGTCTACCTGCGCAGCGAGTACCCCGACGCACGCGTGGTGCTGACGACCGCGATCGAACGCGCGCGTTCGGCCGGTGTGCTCGGCGACGACGTGCTCGGCAGTGGCCGGCGCTTCGAGCTGCACCTGCGCATTGGTGCCGGCAGCTACGTGTGCGGCGAAGAGACCGCGATGCTCGAGAGCCTCGAAGGGCGGCGCGGCGAAGTGCGCGCCAAGCCGCCGCTGCCCGCGTTGGTCGGGCTGTGGGGCAAGCCGACCGTAGTCAACAACGTGATGACGCTGGCCGCGGTGCCGTGGATCCTGGCCCACGGCGGTGCTGCCTACGCCGTCCATGGCGTCGGGCGCAGCCAGGGCACGCTGCCGTTCCAGCTCGCCGGCAACATCAAGCACGGCGGTCTGGTCGAGGTGCCGTTCGGCGTCACGTTGAAGGAGTTGCTCTACGACTTCGGCGGCGGTTCGCGCAGCGGTCGGCCGATCAAGGCGATCCAGGTCGGCGGGCCGCTGGGCGCCTACCTGCCGGCGTCGAAGTTCGACACGCCGGCCGACTACGAGGCGCTCGCCGCGGCCGGCGGTCTGCTCGGCCACGGCGGCATCGTGGTGTTCGACGACACCGTCGATATGGCGAAGATGGCGCGCTACGCGCTGGAGTTCTGCGCGATCGAATCGTGCGGCAAGTGCACGCCGTGTCGGATCGGCAGCACCCGTGGCGTCGAGGTCGTCGACCGGCTGCTTGCCGGAGTCGATCGCAGGGCCCAGGAAGAACTGCTGCGCGATCTGTGCGAAACGATGCGCAGCGCATCTTTGTGCGCGATGGGCGGGTTGACGCCGCTGCCGGTGCTGAGTGCGCTCGACCATTTCGCCGACGACTTCGTGCGGTAGTGACCTGTCGAGGCCGTCGGCGCTTGACGCCAACGCCCGCGCTCGATGCACTGGAGGGCCCCAGCGCGTTCCGCCGGGCTAGCACCATGTACTCGAACAAGGTATGCGACTACGGCACGCCCGCCGTGCGTTCCGGCCAGAAGGTCAGAGTCCAGATCGACGGTCGGTCGATCGAGGTGCCCGCCGGCACCTCGGTCATGCGCGCGGCGGTGGAGGCCGGCGTCAAGGTCCCGAAGCTGTGCGCCACGGACTCGCTGCAGGCGTTCGGGAGTTGTCGCATGTGCTTGGTCGAGATCGACGGGCGGCGAGGCACGCCGGCGTCGTGCACGACGCCGTGCGAAGACGGCATGCAGGTGCGCACGCAGTCGGCGCAGCTCGCGCGCCTGCGTCGATCGGTGATGGAGCTGTACATCAGCGACCATCCGCTCGATTGCCTCACCTGTCCGTCGAACGGCAACTGCGAGCTGCAGGACATGGCGGGCGTCGTCGGTCTGCGTGAGGTGCGCTACGGCTACGACGGCGAGAACCACCTGGTCGGCGACAAGGACGAGTCGAACCCGTACTTCTCGTTCGACCCGACCAAGTGCATCGTCTGCTCGCGTTGCGTGCGCGCCTGCGAGGAGACCCAGGGCACGTTCGCGCTGACCGTCGAGGGGCGCGGCTTCGATGCGAAGATCACGCCCGGGCCGTCCAGCTTCATCGACTCGGAGTGCGTGTCGTGCGGCGCTTGCGTGCAGGCGTGCCCGACTGCGACCTTGATGGAGAAGTCGATCGCGGACGCGGGCCAGCCCGATCGCGCGGTCACGACGACCTGTGCCTACTGCGGCGTCGGTTGCTCGTTCCGCGCCGAGATGCAGGGCACGGAAGTGGTGCGCATGGTGCCGCACAAGGACGGCAAGGCGAACCACGGCCACAGTTGCGTGAAGGGGCGGTTTGCGTGGGGTTACGCGACCCACCCCGATCGCGTCAAGACGCCGATGATCCGCGACCGGATCACCGACCCGTGGCGCGAGGTGGGTTGGGACGAGGCGTTTGCGTTCGCCGCCGACCGCATCAAGGCGATCCAGGCGAAGTACGGCACCGGCGCCGTCGGCGGCATCACGTCGTCGCGCTGCACCAACGAAGAGACCTACCTGGTGCAGAAGCTCGTGCGCGCCGGCTTCGGCAACAACAACGTCGACACCTGTGCGCGGGTGTGCCACTCGCCGACCGGCTACGGACTGAAGTCGACGCTAGGCGAATCGGCCGGCACGCAGGACTTCGACAGCGTCGCGTTCACCGACTGCATCATCGTGATCGGCGCCAACCCGACCGATGCGCACCCGGTTTTCGGTTCGCGCATGAAGCAGCGTCTGCGCGAAGGCTGCGGCCTGATCGTGATCGACCCCCGGCGTATCGAGTTGGTCAAGGCTCCGCACATCGAGGCCGACTACCACCTGCAGCTGCGACCGGGCACCAACGTCGCGGTGATGAACGCGCTCGCGCACGTGATCGTCAGCGAGGGGCTGGAGGACAGGGAGTTCATCGCCTCGCGCTGCGAGGCCGATGCCTTCGAGAAGTGGCGGGCGTTCA
>DRKG01000355.1 GCA_011051855.1 bacterium
CCTGGCGCTACTACTGCCTGTCGCACCTCGGCCAGCCGGTCCCCGGCTCGCCCGCAGCATCCGAACCGGACAAGGTGGAGCAGCCGTCGTGACCGCCGCGGAGAACGGGGCTCCGGTGGTGTCGGTGGTGGTGCTGAGTTGGAACACGCAGGCGTTGACGTTGGCGTGTCTGGGAGCACTGTTCAGGGAGACACCCCGGCACGCGCGCGAGGTCATCGTCGTCGACAACGGCAGCGAAGACGGATCGGCGGACGCGGTCGCGGCGCAGTTCCCGCAGGTGCGTCTTCTGCGCAACCAGGAGAACCGCCTCTACGCCGCGGGCAACAATCAGGGAGCGGCGTTGGCGACCGGCGAGTTCGTGGTCACGCTGAACTCCGATACCGAAGTGCAGCCCGGCGCGCTCGACCGGCTGGTCGATTTCTTGCGCGAGCATCCCGACTACGGCGCCGTGGCCCCACGGCTGAGCGACCCGGACGGCAGCGTGCAGCACGCTTGCCAGCGGTTTCCGACCCTGTGGACGGCACTGTGCTTCGACTCGTGGTTCGGCACCTTCTGGCCCGGCAAGCGCGTCGTCGACCGCTACCTGATGCGCGACTTCGACCACCTCGAGTCGCGGGACGTCGAACAGCCGCCGGGCGCGGTGTGCATGCTGCGCACCCGGGACTGGCGCGAACTGGGTGGTTTCGATGAACGGCTCGCGCTGTTCTACAACGACGTCGACCTGTGCAAGCGCGTGCACCAGCGCGGCCAGAGGATCCGCTACCTGGCGACCGCCGAAGTCATGCACCACCGCGGTGCCAGCACCCGGAACTTCGCCAAGATGCTCGTCATCTGGCACCGCAACCGCCTCGCCTACTACCGCAAGCACTACGGCTGGTTCGGCGGCCTGTGGATCCGGCTGTGTGTGCGGCTGCGGATCTGGGAAGAGTGGTGGAAGATCGGGCGCCGCAACCGGCGGGATCCCGGGCGCAAGAAGGCCGAACGTGACTTCTTGCGCCAGTCGCAGCGGGAGCTGTGGTCGTCGTGAAGGTCTGCTTCGTGACCTCGAACTACCCGCCCGAGGCGCGCGGTGGCACCGAGCAGGTGACGGTCGCGCTGGCGCGCGAACTGGGCGCGCGCGGCGTCGAGGTGGTGGTGGTCAGCGGAAGCGACCAGCCGCACGACGGCTGCGACGTGCGGGTCGAACGGCACGAGGGAACCATCGTGCATCGCGTCTTCAAGACCGCCGAAGAATGGGCGGAGAAGGCGTTCGTGCAGGCGCGCGTGCTGCGACTGGTCGGCGATCTGCTGGCGCGCGAGCGGCCCGACGTGGTGCACGTGCATTCGTGTGCGGTGCTCGGGTGCGGCGTGACCCCCTGGTGCCGGGAGCGCGGGGTGCCGGCGGTGATGACGTTTCACGACCAGTGGGTGACCTGCCCGCTGTTCTTCCGCCTGCCGCAGGGCGGAGTCGCCTGTCCGGTCGACGACGATCGCGCGCCGTGTGTCGTCTGCACGGCCGACGCACTGGCTGCCGACACCGGGTTCACCGCCCGCGCGATCGCCGAACGCGACCGGCTGGTGCGGGCCGAGGTCGCGGCCGCTTCGGCGTGCACCGCACCGAGTCGGACGGCGGCGGACCTGGTGCGGCGTTGCCTGCCGTACGACGGGCGGATCGAGGTGGTCCCGCACGGCCTGGTGCGAAAGGTGGCCGCCGCGGACCGCGCCCCCGAGCCGGTCGCCGGGGAGCGGCTGCGCATCGGCACCTTCGGCGGCCTCGTCGCCGAGAAGGGCGTGCGCGAGTTGCTCGCGGCGGCGGCGCCGCTCGATTGCGAGCTGCACCTGTCCGGTCGCCTGCACGGGGGTGGCCTCGCCGAAGAACTCGCCGCCCGCGCGGCGGCCGGCCTGTGCTACCGATACCACGGGCCCTACGGCCCCGAGGACCCGCATCCGGCGCGCAATCTGCACCTGGCGGTGTTCCCCTCGAAGTGCCAGGAAACCTACGGTCTGGTCGTCGACGAGGCGCTCGCGCACGGTGTGCCGGTGGTCTGTTCAGACCGGGGCGCGCTCGGGGAACGGCGGCACGCGCCGGGCGTGTGCGTCACACCGCTCGAAGCGTTGCCGGAAACGCTCGCCGACCTGATAGGTTCTCCACAGCGGCTCGCGGCTCTGCGCGCGGCGATCCCGGCCGAGCTGCCGACGATCGCCTCCTCCGCCGACCGCCACCTCGCCCTCTACCGATCGCTCGTATGAAGCACCTGTTCTCACCGCTGCTGCCGAAGGACCCGTTGCAGGGGCCGGTGTTGGTGCTGGCCGCGCATCCGGACGACGAGGTCATCGGCGCTGGCGGCATGCTCGCATTCCACGCACGGCAGGGTCATGACGTCACCGTCGTGCACGCCACCGACGGTGCCGCCGGGGATCCCGGTGCGCGCGAACCGGGCGACATCCGCGACGTGCGTCGGCAGGAGGGGGCCGAGGCGTTGCGCCGCCTCGGGCTCGGGCCGGCGCGGCATTGGGATCTGCCGGACGGGCAGTTGCCGGAACGGCTCGGGGAACTGACTTCGCGCATCGTCGACGTGATGCGCGAGGTCGCGCCGAAGACCCTCTACACGTTCCACGCCGGCGAGGCGCACCGCGACCACCGCGCCGTCGCCAAGGCCTCCGCCGACGCCGCCCACGCGCTGTCGGACGATTGCCGCTGCCTGTGCTACGGCGTCAACTTCGTGCCCGGCGGTGGCACCCTGTTCGATACCACCGATACCTACCCGAAGGCCTACGAGGCATTGAAGGCCTACAAGAGCCAGAATGCCTACATCGACCTGCCGGGCATGAGCGAGCACCGCTGCCGCGCCGCGACCGTCAACCTCGACATCGGCGGGGTGCTCTACGGCGAACTGTTCCTGGACCTGACGCCGCGCGAACTGCCCGAGGTGCACGCGCTGCAGGACCGTCTCCACCGATTCGTGCAGCGCGAGGCATGACTGAAGAACCGCAGCAACGACCGACCGTCTCGCTGGTGATCTCGGTCTGGAACCGCAAAGACGACCTGCGCGAGAACCTCGCCGCGATCCGCCGGCAGACCGTCAAGGCCGACCAGGTGATCGTCGTCGACAACGACTCCAGCGACGGCACGCCGGAGATGGTCGTCGCGGAGTTCCCCGAGGTGCAGTTGATCCGCATGCCGCACTCCGACTACGGCGCCTGCGAGACGTTCAACATCGGCTTCGCCAGCGCGTTCGGCGAGTTCGTCGGCATCCTCGACGACGACGTGATCCTGCCGCCGACGTTCGTCGAGCACATGTTGCAGAAGTTCGCCGAGGAACCGGCGACGACCGCGATCCTGTCGCCGAAGGTGGTCGAGCCGGAGATGCCGGAGTGGTACCTCGCCAACGAGAAGCTGCACAGCGAGCGCTACCTGGCGACGTTCCGCGGTTGTGGCTCGATGGCGCGCGCCCACGCCCTGCGCGAGGCGAAGTGGTACGACATCCGTTTCTTCATCTTCGGCAACGAACGCGACCTGACGACTCGGCTCCTGAACCTCGGCTATCGCGTCAAGATGTTCCCGGCGGTCGAGGTGTTCCACAAGGCGCCGTTCGGCATGCGCCACGGCAAACGCAGCCTCTACTACCACGTGCGCAACTTCTGGCTCTATGCGTTCAAGTACCTGCCGTGGAGCCAAGTGCTGTGGTTCCCGTTCGCGTTCCTGAAGAAAGGCCTCGGCGGCAAGCGCAAGTCGGACGGCGGCGAAGTCTCCGACGCGGTTGGCACGATCGGTCTGTTCGACAACATCAAGGGCGTGAAGTGGGGGTGGTGGATCTGCTGCAAGGCGACCCTGAACGCGCTCGCCAACCTGCCGTACTGCCTGCGCCACCGGCAGGTCTGTCGGCACCCGGACTTCGAGCCGCCGCTCAGGTAGCATGCTCGCCCTCACCTCGTGATCAGTGCGATCGTCGTCAATTGGAACGGGCGCGAATACCTGCCCGGGTGTCTCGACGCCCTGCTGGCGCAAGATCCTGCGCCAGCGGAGGTCATCGTCGTGGACAACCACTCTGACGACGGCTCGCGCGAGCTCGTCGCGGAGCGCTATCCCGGCGTACGCGTGATCGACACCGGTCGCAACGGCGGGCCGTGCTTCGCGCGCAACGTCGGGGCTGCCGCGGCCAGCGGCGATCGCCTGTTGTTCGTCGACAACGACGTCGAACTGCACGCGGGAGCCTTGGCGGCCTTGATCGGGTGCATGGATCGGCACGCCGGCACCGCACTGGTGCAGGCCCGTTCGCTGTGCGGTGACGCTCCCGACGTGGTGCACTACGACGGCGGCGATCTGCACTTCCTCGGCACGCTGGTGCTGCGCAACTGGTACCGGCCGCGGGCGGAGGCGGTCGATCCCGAGGGGCCGATCGGGGCCGCGATCGCACTGTGCTTTCTGGTCGCGAAGGCCGCCTACGAGGAGGTGTCGGGCTTCGACGAGAACCTGTTCATCCTCTACGAGGACAACGAGTTCTCCTACAAACTGCGCATGCGCGGCCACGCCATCCGCCTTTGCCCGAAGGCGCTGTGCACCCACAAGGCCGGCACGGTCGGGCTCAGCGTGCGCGGCGACGCCGCCTATCCCGGCCGCCGCACCTACCTGCACAGCAAGAACCGCTGGTACGTGCTGTTCACCTGCATGCGTTGGCGCACGCTGGTGTTGACGGTGCCCGCCCAGTTGCTCTACGGCATCGTCTATGCGGCGTTCGGCGTCGGCCGCGGCCACCTCGGTTCGTGGCTGCGGGGCAAGTGGGAACTGCTGTGCTTGCTGCCGAAGGCGCTGCGGGCGCGCGGCCCGGCGCAGCGCGGTCGCACGGTTCCCGATCGCGACCTGCTGGTGGCGACGCCGATGACCCTGAATCCGGGGCTCGCCGACCGAGGGGCTTCGGCGTGGCTGCGGCGCACCATGGATCGCTTCTTCGCCGGCTACTGGCGGCTGGTGCGGAGGCTCTGTGGCTGATCGTGGCGCGCCCGAAGTGGCCGCGCTGCTGCTGAACTGGCGTGGTGCGGCGATGACCTTGCAGTGCCTCGGCGACCTGCTGCGGGTCGACGGCGTGACGCTGCTGGTGCTGGTGATCGACAACGGCTCGGGCGCGGCCGAGGTCGATCGGTTGCGGGCGGGCATCGACGCGGCCGACGCCAACGGCCACGCGATCGAGCTGTTGGCGTTGCCCGACAACCTCGGCTTCACCGGCGGCATGAATCGCGGCCTGCGGCTCGCCGCGGCGCGCGCCGTGCCGTTCGCGCTGGTGTTGAACAACGACCTGCGGTTGCCGGCGGACTTCTTGCGGCCATTGGTCGACGTGCTGCGCCACGACGCGAGCGTGGCTGCGGTCGGCCCGACCGTCGTGCACCCCGACGGCACGGTCTGGGCGGAGGGCGGTGCGGTTGCGTTCGCCGCCAACGCGCTGCGGCTGCACGGCCACGGGCGATCCCCGCGCCCGCCGAGCCACGGCCCGGAGGAGGTCGGCTTCGTGCCGGGCGCCTGCCTCTTGCTGCGCACGGCCGCCGCCGCGGAAATCGGGTTCTTCGCCGACGACTACTTCATGTATTGGGAGGACGTCGATCTCGGCGCCCGACTCCGGCGGCAGGGCCACAAGAACATCTGGCTGCCGTGGGTGCAGGTCGAGCACCACGCCGGCAGTTCGTCAGGGGGCGGCCGCTCCCCCCTGCGCAAGTTCCTGATGGCGTGCAACGCGGTGCGCTACCTGAAGGCATGTGGCGGCGCGCAAGGCTGGCTCGGGTGGTTCGTGTTCGACGTGCTGTTGTGGCCGCTGGCGTTCGCTCGCGGACCGCGTGCAGCGTGCGCCAAGCTGCGCGGCACCGTCGCCGGCCTGTGCGGTCACCGGGCGAGTGCCGCCGACGTCATCCGCTATCTCGGCTGATCCCGGCGGGCCCGCAGGAGGTGGTCGAGGCGCTCGTCCGGCGGCAGCGCAAGGAGCTGCTCCTGCAACGCGCGCCGCCGTCGCCGTTCGTCGGCCGGGGTCGGGTCGTCTTCGGTGCGGGTCCGGGTGCGCGCCGGGTCGAACGGCAGCGCGACCTCGGCGGTGGCGAGTTCTGGCGCTATGACCACGTCGCTGTTGCTGTGCGGGGCGAACTCGCTCGCCACCGTGGCGTCGATCGAGCCCGGTTCGCCGGGCAACACCGTCGCGACGATCGTCACCGACCCTGCGCCGGCGAGTTGGCGGGCGCAGGCGAACCAGCGCTTGGGAGTGAGGAGTGCCCGCGCATCGAGCCCCGGCTGCACCCAGGCGCCGGACGGCGCGCTGGTCCTCGCCTCGGCGCGTGTCAGCGCCGTCAGGGAATCGAGCAGCAGCAGCACGTCGTGGCCGTGCTCGGCCTGTCGCCGGGCGCGTTCGGCCACCAGTGTGGCGGTGGCTACGTGCCGGTCGGGTGCCGCGGCGAACGGCGTGTCGACGACCTCGATGCCGGAGCCGTCGAGCCGCGCGCGCACGGCCGCACCGTCTTCGGGGCGCTGGTCGAGCAGGCAGATGGTCGTGCGCACTTCGGGGTGTCGGCGTTGCACCGAGCGCGCCAGGCGGGCGAGCAGGTGGCCGCGTGCGAAGGACTCCGGGGCGCGCAGTAGGACGCGGTGGCCGAAGCACCACGGGGCGAGTGTCTGCAGGGCCCACAGTTCGTCGTCGTCGTCTCCCAGCGACAATGGCCGGGTCGCGACCATGGGCGTGCGCGCGTCGAACGGCGCGATGCGGTCGAGGTGCTCGGGTGGCTGGCCTTCGACGGCGTCGACGTGCAAGAGGGCGAAGAACCGTTCCCCGCTGCGCGGCGCACGCACCGGTCCTTGCACGCGGTGACCTTGCTGTAGGTTCAGGCTGCGTATCTGGCTGGGGCTGACGTAGGTGTCGACGGCGCTCGGCTCGTAACCGAGTTCGATCGCACGCAGGAACCCGAACCCTTCCGGCAGCACCGTCAGCACGCCGTCGGCCTCGATGGGGTCACCGCGGCCGAGGTGGGCGGTGAGCACCGCCGCCGCCAGTTCGTCGGTGTTGAGGTGGGGGCGCAGCTCGCCGCCGAGTTCGAGTGCGCGTCGCAGCAAATCGTCGCGCGGCGTCGCCAGCAGTTCGCGCACGCTGGTCATGCGTCTCCTCCGAGCTCGGCCAGTACCGCGGCGACGGCGGCTCGGGTCCGTGCGAGGTCGGAGCCGTTGTCGATGACGTGTTGGCTGCGGGCGCGCTTCTCGTGCAACGGCAGTTGGTGCCGTTCCCGTCTCTGCAGTTCGCCGGGCGGCCAGCCGCGCGCCCGGGCGCGCCGTTCGCGCACCTCGTCGTCGGCCGCGACGAATACGATCGTGTCGCAGTCGGCGGCAAGACCGGCTTCGAACAGGAGCGGCACGTCCAGCAGCGCGGTTTCGCCGGCGGAGCGCGCGGTCGCCAGCTCGGCGCGGATCCTGGCGCGCACCCGCGGGTGCACGATCTCCTCCAGGCGGCGGCGGGCGTCGGCGTCGGCGAACACCCGCGCGGCCAGTGCCGGGCGATCGAGGGCGCCGTCGCGCACGAAGCCGTGGCCGAGGTCGGCGGCGACCGCCGCGACCACCTCGGGGTCCCGTGCCACCTCGCGGGCGAACTCGTCGGCGTTGATGTGCCGGATCCCGTGGGCCGCGAACAGCTCGGAGACGGTGGTCTTGCCCGCCGCCACGCCGCCCACGAGCCCGATGACGAGGGGCTTCTCGGGCCGGAACGGAACGGGGCGGCCGGTTGGGCCGTCGGCGCCACTGCGCATGCCTCCATCCTGGGGGAGACGGCGGGCGGAGGCAAGACGCGCGCGGAAGCCGCCTTGACCACGGGGGGTTCGCTCCTAAGATCTTGCGTTCCCGCGTGCTGACCCGTGCCCTCGGGCTGGCGCGCCGAGTCCGTCCCGAACACTCTCTCCGAAGAGCCCTCACTTCTCCCCGCCGCTGTCCTCCCCTCGGCAGCGATCGCACAGCACAGACCCCTTGGAGTTGGTTCCAATGCACAATCGCCAGAGCGGTGCCGCGCACGTCCCGATCATGTTCTTCCTCATCCTCCTGGTGATGTTCCTGGGGGCCCTGGGGTTCGCCTGGATGCAGCAGACGAAGAACGGCGAGCTGATCAAGGCCCGCCAACAAGCGCGGGCCGACCTGCAGGTGCTGAAGGAGAAGGAGCTGCTGATCCAGCACTACATCGAGGACCTGTTCAACGTTCTCAAGAAGCCGGGGTCGTACACCGGCCGGCCGCAGTCGAAGGCGCTCTACGGCGACGCGACGCTCGAATACCCGGGCGTGATGAATCCGACCGAGATCAAGGCCGTGCTCGACGCGGCGGCGAACGACGCGAAGGTCGCCACGGCGCCGTCGCTGGAAGCGCTGCTCGGTTCGATGGTGACCCGGATCAACACCCAGGAACAGCGCATCAAGGAACTCGAGGCCGAGCGCGACAAGGCCATGGCGGCCAAGGCGACCGGCGACCAGCGCTACACGCAACTCGAGGGTGAGGCGCGCTCGACCGCAGCCGAGACGGCGTCGAATCTCGAACAGGCTCGCTCCGACTACGAGGCGGCGAAGAGCGACCGCGACCGTCGCATCATCGCGCTGCAGGACAACGTCAACAACCTGCGCGACCAGATGACGCAGGCCAAGGAAGCCGCCGATGCCCGCGAGAAGGAACTGCTCGGCAAGATCGGCTTGCTGCAGACCCAGTTGTCGGCGGTCACCGAGCGCAACGCCCTCAACCAGCCGCCCCAGGTCGCCGACGGCAAGATCATCGCGGCGGAGAACAACACGCCGGTCGGGTTCATCAACCTCGGCCGCAAGGACCTGCTGCAGCGCGGCACCGTGTTCCGCGTGAAGAGTGCCAACAGCGACGCCGTCAAGGGCTACTGCCAGGTGACCCGCGTCGAGGAGGAGCGCTCGCAGGTGCGCTTCTACGACTTCGTCGACCCGGTCGGGGACTTCGCCCGCCCCGGCGACCTGCTCTACAACGACCTCTACACGCCGCGCGTCACCCGCACGATGTACCTGATGGGTCGCTTCATCACGCCGAAGGAGGACATCGCCAACATGCTGCGCCGCCTCGGCAACCGCGTCGTCAACAAGATGGGGCCGGGCGTCGACACCGTCGTGCTCGGCAACGACCCGGTCAACGAGGCCGGCGACGGCTTTGCGTCGGTGCAGGACAGCGAGGAGTTCAAGCTCGCCAACGAACTGCGCGTCGAGTTCACCTACCTGTCGAAGATCAGCGACCTGCTCAAGCTCTAGCAGGGCCGTGCCGCCGGTTGTGAGCCCGGCGACCGAGCGACCGGCGCCGTTTGCGGCGCCGGTGTTCATGTACAGGTAAGCTCCCGCCGTGCAGTTGGACGACCCCAGGATCCGCGAAGCGCTCGACGACGATGGCGATGGTGCCGGCGGCGCCGGCAAGCCCGAGCAGTTGCCGCGCATGTCGTTCGGCGACCATCTCGACGAACTGCGCAAGCGGGTGATCCGTTCGCTGCTGGCGATCGGAATCGCGATCCTCGCGGTGTTGCCGTTCAAGCAGGAGGTCACCGAGATCCTGATCGAGCCTTACCGCGTGCAGTGGCGGATCGGCTTCGAGAACTGGATCGAGCAGCTCCAGGAGGAGAAGGCCCGCGGGGAACTCGACGACCTCGGCGAAGGCTTCTTGGCCTTCAGTCTCGAGAACAAGGACAAGATCCTCGCCGGCGGATTCCGCTGGGACTACCTGCTCGAACGCATGTCGGGTTATCCGGTGCCGTACAGCCTGTACGCGACCGGTGGCCTCGAGGACATGCTCGCGTTCATGTGGTTCTCGTTGATCTTCGCGCTGGCGATCGCCAGTCCGGTGGTCGTCTGGCAGGCGTGGGCGTTCGTGGCGGCGGGCTTGTACAAACACGAACGGGCGGTGTTCTACCGCTACTTCCCGTTGATGGTGGTGCTGGTTTGCGCGGGTGTCTGGTTCGGCTACCGGATTGCGCTGCCGTTCTCGCTCGGCTTTCTGGTCAGCCTGATGGATCCGAGCCAGGTGAAGGCGATCTTCAGCATCGGCCAGTTCCTGACCCTCGAGTTCACCCTGACGGCGGCGATGGGGGTCATGTTCCAGTTGCCGCTGATCATGCTGGCGTTGCAGAAGGTCGGCCTGGTGCGCCATCGGGCCTTCGTCAAGCACTGGCGGGTCACGGTGCTGGTGATCTTCTGCTGTTCGGCGCTGTTCACGCCGCCGGAGCCGGTGTCGATGATCCTGATGGCCGCGCCGATGATGCTGCTTTACCTGTTCGGCCTCCTGCTGACGTGGCGGGCGAGCAAGCACGAGCAGGCGTTGCCGGAGGCGTCGTGATCGCCGAGGTCGTCGCCATCGGCGATGAGCTGCTGCACGGCAGCCTGCTCGACAGCAACAGCAGCCACATCGCGGGCGAACTCGAACGCATCGGTTGTGTGGTTGGGCGGTTCACCGTCGTCGGCGACGAGCCTGACGACCTGCGCGCGGCGCTCGCCGACGCCTGCCGGCGGGCCGACGTGGTGGTCGCCACCGGCGGCCTCGGGCCGACGCTCGATGACCGCACGCGCGACGTCGCCGCTGCCTTGGGCGGCCAGCCGCTGCGGTTCGACGAACGGAGCTGGCAGCAGATTCTCGCCTGGTTCGAGCGGCACGGCCGCTCGGTGCCGGCGAGCAACCGGCGCCAAGCCGAGCTGCCGGCCGCGGCCAGCGCGCTTCCGAACGCGGTCGGCACGGCGCCTGGCTTCAGGCTCACGGTGCACGACGCCGAGCTGTTCGTGTTGCCTGGAGTGCCGCGCGAGATGGCGGTGATGCTGCGCGACCACGTGTTGCCCGCGGTCACGGCGCTCGGTGGCTTGACGCCGACCGTGCAGCACTGCCTGCGTGTGCTCGGCCCGTCGGAAGCACTGCTCGGCGAGCGCCTCGGCGACTACATGCATCCCGGCCGGAACCCGGCCGTCGGCGTGACCGCAGCGGGCGGTCTGTTGACGGTGCGCATCGTGGCGCGCTCGGCGAGCGTCGCGGGCGCTCGGGCGCTGTGCGCCGAAACCGCCGCCGAACTGCGGCCGTTGCTGGGCGACTGGCTACTGGCCGAAGGCGATGCCGAACTGCCCGAACTGGTGCTCGACCGCCTGCGCCAGAGCGGCACCACGATCGCGTTCGCCGAGTCGTGCACCGGCGGGCTGTGTGCGGCGCGGCTGACCGACGTCGCCGGTTCGTCCGCGGCACTGCTCGGCGGGGTCGTCGCCTACAGCAACGCCGCCAAGGAACGCTTGCTCGGCGTCCCGCGGCGCCTTCTCGACCAGCACGGCGCGGTCAGCGAGCCGGTGGCGCAGGCGATGGCCACGGGTGGGCGCGACCGTTTCGGCGCCGATCTCGCGGTTGCGACCACCGGCATCGCCGGTCCGGGAGGCGGCAGTGCGCACAAGCCGGTAGGCACCGTCTGCTTCGCGCTCGCGCGAGATGGCGGTAGCAAGGCGTGGACGGTGCAGATCCCCGCGCTCGGCCGCGCGTTCGTGCGCGATCGCGCCGTGTTCGAAGTCTGGCGCGCGCTGCTAACGGAACCGAAGGGCGTATGATGGGGGGCCGCGCGGCGTTGCCGCGTTCGCTCCGAGACGCGTGAAGATCTGCTTGTCCTGCGAGGGGGTCACCGAAACCCAGGCACAGCGCTGCGGCTTCTGCAACGCGCGTTTGGTCGCGACCGATGCGGTCCACTACCCGGTGCGACGCGGCGAACTCGATGCCGGCAATCCGCTGCTCGGCACCGTGATCGACGGGAAGTACCGGCTGCAGTCCGTGCTCGGTCGCGGCGGCCTCGGCACGGTGTTCCGTGCCCAGCACGTCGGTTCGCTGGTGACGGTGGCATTGAAGCTGCTGCACCCGCGCTTCTCCGAGCGCCCCGAATACCGCCGGCTGTTGGTGCCGGAGGCGCGGCGGGCGGCGGCTGTCGTGCACGATCGGTGCGCGCGGGTGCTCGACGTCGGCGAAGGCGACGAGGGCATCACCTACCTGGCGATGGAGCTGGTGCAGGGCCAGACCCTCGACGAGGTGCTGCAGGCGGGTGCCCTGCCGGTGGCGCACGTGCTCGACATCCTGATCCAGGTATCGGCGGCGCTGGCTGCCGTGCACGAGGCCGGCTTGGTGCACTGTGATCTGTCGCCGCGCAACGTGATGGTGTCCGTCGAGGGGGGACGGCTGGCGGCCAAGGTGCTCGACTTCGGCATCGCCCGCGGGGTCATCGCCGGGGTCGGTGGTGCGCGCGGCGAACTGCAGGGGTTCGCCAATCCGGCGTTTTCGGCCCCCGAACTGCTGGCCGGCGAAGACGTGGATGCGCGCGCCGACATCTACTCGTTCGGCACGCTCGCGTGGTTGATGCTGACCGGGTCGATGCCGGTCGACGACGCCGATCCCGTGCGCGCCGCCGCGGCCGTGCGCGAGGGGCGGCTGTCCGCGTGGCCGAAGGTCGCCGGCGTGCCGGCGCGCCTCGCCCGGTTGGTGCAGTGCTGCGTGCGGTTCGCGCGGGAGGAACGGCCGGCCACGGCGCTCGACGTGCACCGGCAGTTGGTGGCGCTGCGCACCGGCCGCGGCCGCTACCTGCCGCGCGTGGCGATGTTCGTGGCGACGGTTGCGCTGGTTTCGGCCTTGGCCGTGACCGGCAGCGAGCGCACGGCGTTCCTCGACCTGCAACCGGGGGCGCTGCTCGAGCTGTCCGCGGCACCGCCGCCGAAGGACGAGCCGGGCAGCGACCTGAAGGCCGGCGACCTGGACACGCTGGTCTGTCACTACGGCGGCTTCCGGCCGCGTCGGTTGCGCGTGGAACTGGCCCGTCCAGGAACCGTGTTGACCCAGATCGACCTCAACCCGGAGGTCGACCCTGCCGCCGGCACGTTGTTGCTGTCGACGGCGCAGACCGGGTGGAGCGAAGTCGTGCGCGGTCTGGTCGCGGCGAGTCGCGAAGGGCCGGTCGATCTCGCGTTCGTCGTGCCCGGCGTGGGGCTGCTCGGGGTCAGCCGGCTGCGAGTCGACGAGCGACCTCCGACGGTCGAGGCGCAGTTGGAAGGTGCGGCGACGACGCTGCGCTCGGATTCGGTGCTGCTCTATCGGGCCGCGGACGACCTCGGCATCGCCTCCGTGGCCGCCGAGGTGCGGTTCGACGCGGGGGGCGAGGCCACACTGGCGCTGCCGTCGGCCGGGGAACGGTTCGACATCGGTCGCGCGCTGCGCGGGCGGGAGGCGCTCGCGCCGCACGACAGCGTGCAGCCGCGCGGGTCGGGCAGCATCACCGTGGTCGTCACCGACCGGGCCGGCTTCCGCAGCGAGAGCGCCCCGCTGGCGTTCGAAGTGGCCGACCTCGGCGCCCCGGAAGTGACCGCGATCGAAGGCCCGGCCGGCCAGCGCAGTCTGACGCGGCTCGGCGACCGCTTGCGATTCCGGGTGCGCCTGTCCGCGGGAGAACCCGGATGCCGTTTGCGCTGCGGGATCGCGGGCAAGGACCAGAGCGTCGACCTGCCGCTCGCCGTCGACGTGACCGACGGGCCGGTATCGGTCGCGTGCGAACTCGCGGCGGGCGAACTGGTCGGTGACGACGACGAGATCGTGCTGCGACTCAGCGTCGTCGATCCGGCCGGCAACGTCAGTTCCGAGGAGTTCCCGGTGGCGGTCGTCGACCGGAGTCCGACCGTGAGGGTCGTCACGTCCGCGGCCGCGCACGGACCGCCGGTCGTCTGGCGCCGCGGCGAGCTGGTGCTGGGGCCCGAGGGGGGGGAGGTCGTGGTCGCGGCCGGCCGCGCCTACGCCGTCGTCGAAGCTCGGCTCGAATCGTCGGCACGCGACCTCGAAGCCGATCGGGTGCGGCTCGGCGAAGAGCGTGATGGTGGCGTGGTCGTGCGGTTCGCGCCGTTGCCGGCCGGCTTGTTCCGCTTGCATCTGTCCCTCACCGAGCGCGCGGAGCGACTCTTGGCGCCGGTCCGGCGCAGCGTGGACGTGCGGGTGCTGCCGGCCCGGATCGAGGTGCAGGTGCCGACGACGAGGCCGCACTACGTGCCGGGTCTGCTGGCCGCCGGCGTGTTCGGCAAGCGCGCGGCCGGGGTCGTCGGCGGTCTCGGGGAGGGGCCGGGCTGGCGTCTCGCTGCCGAACTGCGGCCGTACGTGGGCGGTTGGTCGTGGAGCGGCGCGGTCGGTGCCGAGGTCGAGACGGAGGTGCGGCGCGCCGCGGCGCCGCTGTTGCCGGGGTTGGTGCCGGTGCGGGGCCGGAACCGGTTGCTGCTTCGGCTCGACGACGTGCTCGGCCGCCGCGTGTTTGTGGTCGATCGTTCGGGCGTTCGGCTGCCGATGGACGCCGACGGTCGGCAGTTGGTCGCCGACTACTGGTGGAGCGATGTCGCTCCCCAGCTCGTCGGCGAGGAAGTTCTGGTGGAGTACGGGCAGCCGGCGCGGCTGCGCGTGCGGTTGCCGCTGCCGTTTCGCGACGTCGAGCCGTCGGAACTGCGGCTCGGCGTGCTCAACCATGAGATCCGCGCCAGTCAGATCGCGCACGACGGGGCGCGCTCGATCGCGTTGTTCGAGCTGCCGTTTGCGGATTGGAGTGCCGCCGCCGAGCTCGGTTCACGCCCCCGTGAGGACTACGCCAAGGGGCTGCGGGTGCGCATTCGGGCCGACATCACCACGCCGGCTGGCGAAGAACGTGCGCTCACGCTGCCGCTGACCACTACCCGCAGTACGCTGTCGCCGGTTCGGCTCGGTGATCTCGCCGCCCTGCCGGAAGGGCTGGCCGATCTCGTGCTGTTGCCGGTGCTCGGTCCCGACGGTGTGTTCGTCGAGCCTGTGCCACCCGATGCTCCGCCGCGGTTCACCTTCCGACCGCAGCAACGGGTCGACGTGCGCAACATGCCCGACATCTTGTTGCAGGACCGCGAGATGGTCTGGCGGCAGGCGCTGGCGCTGGCCGAGGTCGCCGCGAGCCTGACCGACGAGGCGCTGCGGCGGCGGTGCGTGCACGCCTGCGACCCGTGCGGCACGTCGCGCCTGACGACGGCCCGCCTGCTGCCGGCGAGTGCGCCTCCCGGCGCCGGTGACGAGGTGCTCGCCGGCGTCGATTACTACCAGTGCTGGGCGCTCAGCCGCCTGCTCGGTGTCGCCGTCGCGGGGGATCCGGCTTTGTTCCGGCTGCCGCTCGGTTGCGAACTCGAACGCGCCGCGTTCGGCGATCTGGGGGGGACGTCCTGCCACGGCGTCGGCGCACACGGCGGCGCGGTGCGCATGTCCGCCTTCCAGCGGCCGGTCGCGCGCGGCCTGGCGCCCGCGTTCGAGCGCGAGGTCGGCGACGTGATCGCGACCGCCTATGGGGTCGACTTCTACGGCCTCGACTTCGGCGTCAGCGAATGGGTGCTCGACCTGCCGCACGTCCCGGGCCGCGAGATGCTGCTGCAGTTGTGGACCGACGACCATGCGGTGCACCTCGGCCGGGCGCTTGCGATCGGCCGCGGTGAGGCCGACCCGCCGCCCGACCCGGTGGGGCCGCAGACGATGCTCGGCGTGGTGCGCGGCCTGGCGTTCGGCGATGTCGCCGGCCTGCTCGACCGCGACGGCAGCCGCCTCGACCCGGACCGCTACGAATCCGTGCCGACTTCGGTGCCGGGGGTGCTGCGCAGCGAGCAACTGCTGCGCGACGGCAGCGACCTGCTCGGCCGCGGCCGCGATCCGCGTCTGGCGCGGATCGGTTTCCGGATCGCGGCCGACGCGGCGGCGTTGGCGCGTCGATGGGGGTATCGGTGAAGCGTGCCCTGTTGGCGCTGTTGGCGGCCCTCGTCGCGGGGTGCGTTTCGCCGCGCGACGACCTGCTCGGGCTCAGGAGCCGGCCCCCGCTCGACCGCGCCGTCCTGGTGAGCGGCGGCGCCTTCCTGGCGGCAACGCCGACCGCGGACGGCACCTTCCAGTCCGATGAGGATCTCGAAGCCGAACGGGATGCAGAGGCGATTCCGTTCGCGGCGATCGTCGACGTGCTCGATCGCGCCGCGGTCTTCCAGCGAGTGGTCGCCGACCCGGATGCCGAACGCCGAGCGCGCCTCGGGCGGCAGTTGCGCACCCGCGACGACGATGCGCAGCTCGCGGCCTTCTTGCGGCAGGCGCGTGATCAGGGCTTCGATCTGCTGCTGGTGATCGAGGAACTACAGGACGGTCCGATCGAGAGTCTCGGCACCAACGATCGCTGGCCGGTGACGTTCGCGACCTGGATCCTGCTGGGGGTCGGCGCGCTGATCCCCGACCACACCTTCGAGTCCCGCGCGGCGCTGCGTGTGTCGCTGCGCGAGTTGCAGACCGGCCGGGAGCTCGATTACCTGTTGTTGGTGCCCGGCCGCGTCGAACTGGCGTTGACCGAGCGCACCGACCTGCTCGGCCTGTTGATGTCGATCCTGGTGCCGCCGTTCTGGGTGCCTAGCGACCCGGCGACGCTGCGGCGTTCGGTGCGCGATACCGCCGAACGACGGCTGCTGCTGTCGATGGCGCGCGATCTGAAGAGTGAGGCGATGCGCCGCAAGCTCGCCGAACTGGCCGCTGCCCGCATCGACCTGGTCGGTTCGCCGGAAGGGCCGGAGATCACGGTCGAATCGCGGGAAAGCCTCAGCGCGGTGGCGCTGCGGGCCGCGGGGCTCGGGGACGCCACCCCCTGGCGAGAGTTCGAGCGGGAACTGCTGCGCTCGGGGCGGATCGAGGGCGAGCGCTTCCTGTATCGCGCGCTGCTGCCACGCATCGCCGACGGGCAGCCGTTCCAGGTCCGGGTCGCGACCCTGCGCGGCGGTATCGCGTCGGCGACGTTCCGGCTCGGGAGCGCGCGATGAAGGTGCCGCGCGGTCTGCAGGTCGGCGTCTGCAGCCACACCGGACTGGTGCGCGGCGGCAACGAGGACGACTTCCTCTTGGTGACGCCGTCCGTCGATGGCTCGCAGCCGTTCGCGGCCGCGATCGCCGACGGCATGGGTGGCGTGGCCGGGGGTGCCGAGGCCAGTCGCACCGCGCTGCGCGCCCTGGCTACGGTGCTGCTCGACGCGCCCGCGCCCGATGATGCCGCCGCCGCCGAGCGCATGCGGCGCGGTTTCCTCGCCGCCAATACGCGCGTCTACGATGCGGCCAACGCAGTGCCGGCGCTGCGCGACATGGGAACGACGCTGACCGCGCTCTGGCTGTGGGGCAGCCGCTGCGTGTTCGGTCACATCGGCGACACCCGGCTGTATCGACTGCGCGGCAGTGCCTGCGAGGTGCTGACCACCGACCACGTCGTGCGCGAGGGCGAGAACCTGCTGACGCGCTGCATCGGCGGCGGCCAGGTCGAGTGCGAGCCCGACGGAGGCGCGTTCGAGGTGTTCGCGGGAGATCGCTTGGTGCTGGTGACCGACGGAGTGTGGAACGTCGTGCCGGACGCCGAGTTCGCCGATCTGGCCGGGGCACGCGGCGCCCAGTCCGCTGCCGAGAGGTTGGTGCGCCGCGCGCTCGATGCCGGCGGCCCGGACAACGCCACCGCTGTCGTCGTCGATGTGCTGGCCCTCGATGGCGCCGGCTGCGAGGAACAGGAACTGCCGCGCCGCGAGCGACCCGATGCGCGCAGCCTGTGGCCGGCTCCCGCGTCGCTGCGCCCGCCGATCTGGCCCTGGCTGGTGCTCGTTTGCGGGGCTTTGCTGCTGATCTGGTCGGCGCTGCGCTGGGCCGGCATCCGCTTGTTCGATTGACGCGGCGGGGGCGGCGGCCAACGTATGCCGCACCCGGGTTGCCCGCGGCGGCGCGATCCGCAACGATGGCCGTGCCCCTCTCCGTTCCGAGCCCATCGATGCCGAAGAAACTGCAGCGCCGGATGCCGGCGCCAAAAGCTCCGTCCGCCGCTGCCGCGAGGCGAACCGCCGGTGAGCCGCGCGGCGGCGGCCTGTCGCTGTCGTTCGGCAAGGGGCGGGTCACGGCGCGCGTGCTGGCGGAGTTCACCAGCCAACTCGCGGTGTTGCTCAACGCGGGCATTCCGATCACCAAGAGCCTGCGCATTCTCGAAGGGCAGTTGCCGCAGGGGGCGATGAAGCGCATCGCCGGCCAGTTGGTCGAGGACGTCGAAGGCGGCACCGCGCTGTCCGAGGCGATGGCCAAGCACGATGGCGTGTTCGACGCGCTCTACACCAACATGGTGCGCGCGGGCGAGGCGGGCGGTGTGCAGGAAGAGATCCTCAACCGGCTCTCCGGGTTTCTGGTCGCGAGCGAAGAGATCAAGTCGCGCGTCAAGGGCGCGCTCGCCTATCCGGTCGCGATCATGGTGGTCGCGGTGCTGGTGCTGCTGCTCGTGTTCGCGTTCGTGATCCCGAAGTTCAAGCAGGTGTTCGCGACCCTCGGTGAAGGCAACCTGCACTGGACCACGCAGTGGGTGATGGGCATCGGGGACCACCTCAAGGTGTGGTGGTGGTCCTACCTGCTCGGGGCGATGCTGATCGTCGTCGTGCACCGGGTGCTGATGGCCAAGGTCGCGGGCTACCGCAGCGTCATGCACCGTTTCGCCCTGCACGTGCCGCTGTTCGGCAGCCTCGTGCACCGAAGTCTGGTGGCGCGATTCGCGCGCACTTTCGGCACGCTGATCCAGTCGGGTGTGCCGCACCTCGAAGCGCTCGACATCCTCAATGCGTCGACCCACAACGTGCACATGAAGGCCGCCATCGCCGACGTGCAGAGCTCGATCCGCGAAGGGGCCGGGTTCGCCGTGCCGATGGGGGAGAGCGGCATGTTCGACGACATCGTCGTCAACATGGTCGACGTCGGCGAGCAGACCGGCGAGCTCGACGGCATGCTGACCAAGGTGGCCGATCGCTACGAGAAGGAGGTCGACCAGACGATCGAGACGACCTTCAAGCTGATCGAGCCGATCCTTCTGGTGGTGATGGCGGTGGCGGTCGGCTTCATCGTGTTTGCGCTGTTCATGCCGTTGCTGACGATGATGCAGCAGATGAGCAAGCGGTAGCAGCGCTGCACGGATAGGATTGCCGTCGTGTCTCTGGCGTGGCGGATCCTGCTGTTCGCGCTGCTGCTGAACGTGGTGACCGTCGGCGGCCTGCAGATCGTCGTCTACCAAGCGCAGCAGCAGTGGTTCGACGAGCAGCGCCGGCTGGGCAATTGGCTGTTGGGCGAGTCGTTCGCCGAACTCGAGCAGTTGTATGCCCCCGACGCGGTCGAGGATGCGGCCGGCAACGAAGCGGTCGTGCGCCGGTTGCTGCGCACGCCTTCGCTGCGCGAAGCCTACGAGGATGTCATCGTCACCCGCGGCCGGCCGCCCTTTGACGGCATCTACCTGAACACGCTCGGCGCCGTGCACCGCGACCCGGACCGGTTCCGCCTGGAGGAGATCGTCGCCGGCATGGCGCGGGCGCGCGGTATCGACGGCGTCGTCAAGGTCGCGGGCGGCTATTGCCGGCGGTTGCGCCACCAGGGCCGCACCGTCGGCTACCTGTGGTTCGTGCCGAAGTTCGAGCGCGCGCTGCCGACGACGCTGCCGTTCTGGACGACGTTGCTAGGTCTGTTGGCCTCGGCGGCGTTGTTCGGCTTCGTGCTGTTCTGGCTGACGCGTCGGTTGGTCACGAGGCCGCTGGCGGACGTCGGCGAGGCGGCCCGGGCGGTCGCGGCCGGCCGCTACGACGTGCGCCTGCCGGATCACGGGGCCGTGCCGGAGCTGGGACCACTGGTCGCGACCTTCAACCGCATGTGCGAACAGGTCGAGGACCACACCCGCACGCTCGAACGGGCGGTCCGTGAGGCGGTCGCCGCAACCGAGCAGAAGGAACGCGCGCTGCTGCTCAGTTCGCGACTGGCCACGATCGGCACCCTGGCCGCCGGCGTCGCCCACGAGATCAACAACCCGATCGGCGGCATGCAGAACGCCGTCAACCGGCTGTTGCAATCCGATGGCTTGACGGACAAGCAGCGCGTCTACCTGCAGTTGGTGCAAGACGGCCTGCAGCGGGTCGCGCGCACCAGTCGCCGCATGCTCGAGTTCGCCCCGAAGGACGCGCGGCCGGCGCCGTTTGCGCTGCGTGCGGCGATCGACGGCGCCTACGCGCTGGTCGAGCACCGCTGCCGGCAGGCCGGTGTGCGCTGCACGGTCCACGGCGCCGATGGTCTGCCGCCGGTGCACGGCGATGCGCACGAACTGCAACAGGTGATGCTGAACCTGTTCCTGAACTCGCTCGATGCGCTCGGGGATCGCGGCGGTTGCATCGCGGTCGAGTGTTCCCATCGCGACGGGGTCGTGCGCTGCGTGGTGAGCGACGATGGACCCGGCATCGCTCCCGAACTGATCGAGCGCATCTTCGACCCGTTCTTCACCAACAAGGATCGGCCGGACGCGAGCGGGCTCGGCATGTTCATCAGCTACTCGATCGTGCAGAACCACGGCGGCACGATGCGGGTCGAATCGCGGCCCGGCGAGGGCTTCCGCACGATCATCGAACTGCCGCAAGCGCCCGGTGCTGCGGGCGCTGGCCGGGCGAACGCCGGGGATCAGGCTTCGGACGCCGCGGGTTCGCCGCCGTCCGAACCGCCGTCGGCGCCGCCGCCGGCGTCGCTGTAGAGCCACACTTGGTTCTTGCCGCGGCGTTTGGCCTCCTGCAGGGCGCGGTTGGCGTTGCGGCGCAGTTGGTCGACGCTGCTGGCCCGGCGGCCGTCGTAACTGTCGACCCCGATCGACACCGTCACCTGGCGCTCGTAGGAACCGCTCTGCACGATCATGCCGGAGATCCGCTGGCGAATGCGCAGCGCCGTCTGCACGGCTTCCGCCGGACTGGTCTGCGGCAACAGCACGCAGAACTCGTCGCCGCCGAAACGCGCCGCGAAGTCGGTCTCGCGCACGTTGCCCTTCAGTGCGTCGGCGACCTTGCGCAGCACGGCGTCGCCGAAGGCATACTCGGTCGTGTCGTTGACGCTCTTGAAGTTGTCGACGTCGATCAGCAGCAGCGACAGTGGGTTCTGGTGGCGCTGGGCGCGCTTCCATTCGCGGCTCATGATGCGGCGCATGTAGACTTCGCTGGTGAGCCCGGTCTTGAAGTCGACACTGACCTGGCTTTCGAGCTGGCGTGCGCGCGATTGCAGGCCGCGGATGCGCATACGCGTCTGCAGGGCGAGTTCGACCCGGTGCAGCACCTCGGCCGACGAGAACGGCTTCAGTACGAAGTCGCGGAACGGCACCCGCAGATTGCGTGCGTCACCGAGCGCGGCCAGATCTTCGACCAGCAGGATCACCGGGATCGGGTCGTCCTCTTCCTGCAGGCGTTCGAGCAGTTCGAGTTCGACGCCGTCTTCGCACAGCACCAGCGGGTTCAGCAGCACCACGTCCGGGCGGCCTTCGCCGATCAGCCGATCGCTCTGCGTCAGGGAGTCGCCGAGCCGCACCTCGTAGCCGTTGCGCGTCAGGGCCGCAGTCAGCTCGTCGAGCGGGTCGCGGTTGTGGTTCATCACCAGCACGGCCGAGGTGCCGATCGGCGCGCCGGACCCGGAGGTCGGGCGTTGCGCTTCGTCGGGCTCGGGCTTGCCGCCGGTCATTTGCAGGGCGTCTGTGTGGGTCACGGTGGGCTGGCGAGCAGAAGGTCTGCGGCGGTCGGATGGCGAGTCTCGGTCAGGTGCCGCGGGTCGGTCGTATACCTTGGTTGCGGAAGGGGATGGGGGAAGGCGGGCATTCCCTTCGGACGGCCCGCTACGATACCACCGTCGCTCGCGATCGCGCGCGCCCATCGGGTCCGCATTGCGGGAAGAGTGTCCAGGCCAAACGCCTGCCGAGTGCAGTCTAACGCACTTCGCGCACCGGCGACACACCCGAGGCCGCTCGAATCCTGTCGGGTGCCCGGCCGGCGGCCGCCGCGGCCGGGGCGCCGTCGTTGCGGCGGGGCGTCTCGCACGACTGGCCGTATCCACGCTTGACGGCTCTGCGGCCGCCCCTACAATCCTCCGCCCTTCATTCGTCCTGGAAACCACCGAAACCGAGGCAAGGAGCCCAAGCCCACGTGCCGCTCGTTACTGCGCAAGAACTGATCGACGCCGGCGTCCACTACGGCCACCAGGCCAGCCGTTGGAACCCGAAGATGAAACCCTTCATCCACGGCAAACGGCACAAGATCCACGTCATCAATCTCGAGGAGACGATCCGCGGCCTGTACCGGGCGACGCACTTCCTGCGTTCGCTGGCAGCGACCGGCGCGCAGATCATGTTCCTCGGCACCAAGAAGCAGATCCGGCCGGTGGTCGAGGCGGAGGCCGGCAAGTGCGGCATGCCGTCGGTGACCGAGCGCTGGATCGGCGGCACCCTGACCAACTTCTCGACCGTGCGCGAACGGCTGAAGAAGCTGGTCGAGTACGAGAACCTCGAAGCCACCGGCGGCATCGAGAAGTACAAGAAGAAGGACCAGGCGATGATCCGCCGCGAGATCAAGCGCATCCGACGCAATCTCGATGGCGTGCGCGATCTGCATGGCCTGCCGGGTGCGTTGGTGGTGATCGACCCGCGCCGCGAGGAGAACGCCATGCGCGAGGCCAAGCGCATGAACGTGCCGGTGGTGTGCATCCTCGACACCGACTGTGATCCGTCGCTGGCGGACATCGTGATTCCGGCCAACGACGACGCGATGAGTTCCGTGCAGTTGATCCTCAGCAAGCTCGCCGAGGCGATCATGGAGGGTCGTTCGCAGTGCGACGAGATGACCCTGCGCGATGCCCAGAAGGCCGCGCAGGAGGACGTGCGTTGCAAGGCGGCTCCGGGGCGTCGCAGCGAGCGCGACGGTCGCGGCGGCATGCGTCGCGGCGGCGGGCGCGGCGGACGCGGCGGACGCTTCCAGGCCGGTGGGCACGCCGGTTCGGTGTCCGTCGGTGGCGACAGCTCCGAGGCCGGTCCGGCGGTGGCGCCGGAGATCAAGCCGGTCGAACAGCCGGCTGAACAGCCGGCCGAACAGCCGGCTGGCGGCACTCCGGCGAGCGCCGCTCCCGCGGCCCCGGCGCCCGAGAATGCGGGCGGCGACGGTGCGGGCGACGCGCCCGCCCAGGGCTGAGCGCCGTCCGTTCCCCGGCCGGCCTGCCGGCCGGTCTCCTGTCTCCCGCGACGCTGCCGGCCTGTCGCCCGGTGCGCGCGCGTTCCGAACTCCAACCTTTCCCAGCAACTGTGCCCGTTCGCCGGGCCACCATTGACGAACGATGACGAAGATCGACGCGAAGACCGTAAAGCAACTGCGCGATATGACCGGCGCCCCGATGATGGACTGCAAGTCGGCGCTGACCGAGACCGGCGGTGACCTCGAAAAGGCGCGCGACGTGCTGCGCAAGCGAGGCCAACAGGTCGCCGACAAGGCCTCGGAGCGCGAGGTCAAGGAAGGGCTGATCTACGGCTACACGCACCACAACGGCAAGCTCGGCGTGTTGGTCGAGATCGTCTGCGAGACCGACTTCGTCGCGATGAACGAGGACTTCAAGAAGTTCTGCCACGGCGTGGCGATGACCGTCGCCGCCTACAACCCGGCCTACCTGGACCGCGATGCGATCCCGGCCGAGGCGATCGAGAAGGAGCAGAACATCGTCACCGAGATGACCCGGGAGACGATGAAGGGCAAGCCCGAGAACGTCATCGAGAAGGCCGTCGCCGGTCGCATGGAGAAGTGGTTCGCCGAGCACACTCTGATGGCGAAGCAATACGTGCCGGACGACAGCAAGACCGTCGAGCAGATGCGCACCGAGCTGGTCGGCAAGATCGGCGAGAACATCCAGGTCCGCCGGTTCATGCGCATGGAGCTGGGTGCCTGATCGCCGGGCGGCCGATCGCTCCGCAGAACCGGGGTGGTGGATAGAACTCGATGGCCGGGGGGCGTAGCCTCGCCGGCATGAGTTCCGCCGACCCAGCCAGCACCGACCCCAAGGATACGCCCGACCCCAAGGCCACATCGGGCGGTGCGGGCGCCCCTCGCCAGATCAAGCGCATCCTGCTCAAGATCAGCGGCGAGAGCCTCGGCGAAGCCGGCGTCGGCGTCGCCCCCAAGGTGGTCGCCGACGTCGCCGAGCAGATTGCTCGCGTGCACCGGCTCGGCGTCGAGGTGGCGGTCGTGTGCGGCGGCGGCAATCTGCTGCGCGGTGCCGAGTTCGCCAAGATGGGCACCAACCGCGCCACCGCCGACCACATGGGCATGCTCGGCACCGCGATCAACGCGTTGGCGCTGCAAGACGGCCTCGAACGCTGCGGGGTCGAAACCCGCGCCTGCTGCGCCGTCGAGATGAAGACCGTCGCCGAGCCTTACATCCGTCGTCGCGCCATCCGCCACCTCGAGAAGGGGCGCGCGGTGGTGCTCGCCGGCGGCACCGGCAACCCCTACTTCACCACCGACACGGCTGCCGCCCTGCGCGCGACCGAACTCGCGGTCGACGCGATCTTCAAGGCGACCAAGGTCGATGGCGTCTATTCCGCGGATCCGGCGAAGGATCCGTCGGCCACCCGATTCGACCGGCTTACGTTCCACGAGGCGCTCGACCGGAATCTGCAGGTCATGGACCGCACGGCGTTCACGCTGTGCATGGAGAATCGCATGCCGATCATGGTCTTCGACATGTTCCAACCGGGGAACATGGAGCGGGCCGTGCGAGGCGAGGCGATCGGCACCTGGGTGGTCTGAGCCCGCCCGACAACCCCGAGAAACACATGGAACCCTACGCTCCGATCCTCGAGTCGCTGCACGACAAGACCGAGAAGACGATGCAGCACCTGCGCGACCACCTCGCGCAGATCCGCACCGGTCGTGCCGCGCCGGCGCTGGTCGACACGTTGCGCGCCGACTACTACGGCACGCCGACGCCCTTGCAGCAGTTGGCGCACATCTCGGTGCCCGAACCGCGGCAGTTGTTGATCAAGCCGTTCGACGCCTCGCCCGACGTGCTCAAGGAGATCGAGAAGGCGATCCAGAAGTCGGACCTCGGCCTCAACCCGCAGACCGACGGCAAGGCGATCCGGCTGGTGATGCCGCCGCTCAGCGGGGAACAGCGCCAGAAGCTGGTCGGCAAGGTCAAGGAGATCGTCGAACAGAACCGCGTCGCGCTGCGCAACGAGCGGCGTGATGCCAACCGGCACGCAGACCAGATGAAGAAGGACGGCGAGCTGACCGAGGACCAGTGCAAGCGGGTGCACGAGTTGGTCGACAAGGAGCTGAAGGCGGTCGAGGCGCGCATGGACGAGGTGCTCAAGGCCAAGACCAAGGAAATCCTCGAGGACTGACCCGGGTCGGGTCCGCGGCATCGGGCCCGCGCCGTCGGGCGAACGGCATCCGCGGGGAGCAGGCTTGCGCCCGGAGCCCCCGCGCGGTCTCATCGTTGCCCCGTGTTCGCGGCGAACTCCGGGGGCGTAGCTCAGTCGGTAGAGCAGCGGCCTTTTAAGCCGGTGGTCGCAGGTTCGAGCCCTGCCGCCCCTACCACTTCCCGCCGCAGCCGGACCGGACTGCGCCCCCTCGTGCCATGATCGATCCCGACTTCCTCGCCATGCTCGTGTGCCCGACGAGTCGCCAGCCACTGCGCTGCGCCAGCGACGAGGAACTGCAGCGGATCAACGCCGTGATCGCGGCCGGCGACGCGCGCAATCGCGCTGGCTCGCCGGTGAGCGAACCGCTGGCCGAGGCGCTGGCCACCGCCGACGGTGCTTGGCTCTATCCGGTGCGAGATGGCATCCCGATCTTGCTTGCGCCCGAGGCGCTCGCCCTCGGTGCGGGTGCGGCGACCCGCTGAGCAAGCACCGATCGCGCCGGAGGAACGGCGCTCGGCTGGCGGCTGGTGAGCAGGTGTTGCCGATAGGGGGCTTCCGACTCTTGCAATTTGCCGGCGGAGGCTCGCGGCCGGCCGGCGAGTCGGTATTCTCTCTGCCCCTGCAATGTCGACCAACCCCGAACAACCTCAGGCGAAGCCTGATCCCGATCACGAGTTCGACGAGCTCTCCGGTGTCTACGGCTTCTTTCGCCGCCACCAGAAACTGCTGCTCTACACGGCGGGTCTGTTCACCCTGCTGACGTTCTCGATTACCGCGTCGCTGCGCGGCGTGGTCAGTAGCTGGTTCCAGGAAGAGCGCGACCGCGGCTCGATCGTCGTCGGCGGCG
>DRKG01000356.1 GCA_011051855.1 bacterium
CTGGCCGCGTTCTCGATGGTGCGGAACCGCTGCGTCGACAGGGCCTCGGCGAACTCGTCGTCGCGCGGATCGAGGATCTTGCCCTGCCAGTAGAACGTGGCGACGCCGCCACCCTTCTTGAGCGCTGCCACCAGGCGTTACTCGCCACCGCCCGGCTTGACCTTGATGGGCGCCTTCTTCACGGGCGCGACCACGTCGGCATCCGTCTTGCCGGCATCGCTGTCGGGCGTGTCCGCGTCGGTCTTCACGCTGTCGGGGGCCTCCAATCGCATCAGGCGCTGGGTCAGCATCTTGATCTGCTTCTCCAGCTTCTTCCATTCGGGCGAGTCCTTCTTGCCTTCCTTGTCGAGGCGGGAGAGCTGGCCGCGCAGGTCGAGGATCTGCTTGCGGACGCCGGCGCCGGGCGACGGCCGCGACGGTGCCGGCTTGTAGAGCGCCGGCAGCATGTCGAGCACCTCCTGGTCGCGAACCAGCACCTGCACCTGACCGGAGTTGGCCTTGAACTGCGCCTGCTGGATCTGCGCCTTGTCGGCGGCGTAGGGGAACTGCGCCACCTTGACGTGCACCCGGTCGAGTTGCGGCTGGCTGCCCTTCTCGACCTTCTCGACCTTCATCACGACGTAGCCGTAGAGGTTGCGGAACGGCTGCGTCAACTGGCCGACGGGCGTCTGGAACGCCCACCGCTCGAACGACGGCCCCTGGATCGAGTTGCGGGTCACGACCATGCTGCCGTCGGTCTGTGCGCCCTGCACGGTGCCGACGTCCTTGACGACGTCCTCGATCGAGCGCTCGCCCGACTGCAGGGCCGCGAGGTGCTCGGCCAGCTTGACTTCGCCTTCGTTCTCCTGGAACTGCGACGCCACCGCCTCGATGCGGATCAGGTCGAACAGCGCGCGCTGTGCCTGCAATGCTTCGTTGGCCGCAGTCGCATAGCTGTTGAGGTAGTCCACCAGCACGTCGAACGCGGCCTGCGAGATCGCGCGGTCGCCGACCTTGATCATCGCCGTGTCGCCGCCGTGGTTCATTTCGGCGGCGGTGCCGATGCGGGCGAACTTGCGCTGTTGCGGCCGCGGCGCGACCGGGCGGGCGCTGGCCGGCTTGCCGGCGTCGATCACCTTGAACTGCGGCGGCTGCCGGCGCAGCTTCTTCGCCAGCAGTTGCGAGGCGCTCTGCACGCGTTGCTTGACGAACTCGATCTCCTTCTGCAGTTGGGCCTTCTGCTTCTTCAGGAGTTCGAGCCGTTCGGCTTTGGTGGGCCCTTCTGGAACGTCGCTGGGCTTCTTCGCGGGCTCCTGGGCGGTGAGGGCGACGGCCAGCGCGAGCGGGGCCAACAGTGTCGTGCGGAGGTACATGGTCAGGTTCTTGGCTGGAGGGCTGGAATCCAGGTCAGAGATCAAAGGGACAGGCCGGGCAACGTGCAAGGGTCGGCGTTGCTCCGTGTTTACGGAACTGCGTTGCCGCGGCGCGAATGATCCGCCCAATGCTCGGCGTGGGGCGCCCGTCAGAACGTGTGGACCGCGTAGAGCACCAGACCTTCGCCGCTGCCTCCGGGCGATTCGAACATCGAGTAGGTCGACGTCGCCGCCAGGAAGTCCATGTCGTCGCCGGCGGCGAGATGCAGGCTGAACGCAAGGGACGGGCGCCAGGCGAGGTCGGTGCGCAGGCCGGTGTCTCCGGTGCGGTAGTCGGTGCGCGCCCGCAGGGACAGGCCGAGCGAGCCGCCGAGGTCGAAGTCCAGCGACAGCTTGCCGCGCAGCCGGCTGGTGCCGATGCGCACGCCGGCTTTGTTGATGTAGACGACTTCGACGGGATCCGAGAACTCGCGCACGTGCAGGCGCAGCGACAGCCGGCCGAGTTCGCGCGAGCCCTGGTGCGATTCGTTGTAGGGCCGGGTCAGCGGCAGGTGGGCGCGGATGTCCTCGAATGCGATCTGCAGGTCGCGCACGATCGGCAACCGTTTACCGAGCAACTGCATCGGTCGGTTGAGCAACCGCCGGCCATTGGCCTGCAACCAGCGGTGCCGGTCGTCTGCGCGGCGGCGTTCGCTGGCCAGGAGGCCGTCGTCGGGGCCGCGCCAACCGAGGTCGAAGAACGGGATGCCGACCTCGCGCCGCACGCGTTGCTGGTCGGTTTCAATCAGGTCGCGGCAGAAGCGCAGGGTTTCGCGCGCGAACGGGTCGTCGACGGCTGCGAAGTCGAGCTCGGCCAGGCGCGGCGGCGGCGACGGTTCGGAAGGCGGCCGCGCGCCGGTGGGCCCCGGAACCTCGACCCGGACGGGTGCGAGTGCCGGAAGGCGGTCGTCGGGCGGCAGGAACTCGAGGCCGATGCACGGTGCGCCGTCGCGGGCTGCGGCGAGTGGTGCCGGCCGTGTCGCTGTGGTTGTCGCGGGGGTCGGAGCGACCGGCCCGGTCGGCTGCAGGACGCAGCCGGCCAGCAGGCACATCGGGATGCCGAGCTGGAACCGCATGTCGTGGACCCCCTGACGGAATGGAAAGAGCGCGTGGCGCTCTGTCTCCGATCGGCACGACGTTGCGGTCGGCTACAGGTAAACCGCGCGCAACTATGCTCTATAACGTGTGTTGCGCACGGTTTCGCAAAAATGGGCCGGGAGCGCGCTCAGCAGCGCACGGAGCGTCGCCGGAGCCCGTCGCCGGGGGCGAAGCGCGGGTCGAACGTGCGCGCCAGCTCGTCGAGTCGGGCGACGATCGTGGCCAGCCCTTCGCGCGCCGCGTAGCGGGTGATGCCGCCGGTGAACGGCGGGAACCCGATGCCCATGACCAAGCCCAGATCGAGGTCCTGCTCATCGGCGACGAGTCCTTCGTCGAGGCAGCGGTAGGCCTCGTCGACGAGCGGGTAGATCAGGCGGTGCACCAGTTCGGACCGGCTGACTTCGCGCGGCGGCGTGGCGCGTTGGCGGCGCAAGTCGGCGACGACCGCGCGACCGGGCCCCTTGCCGGTGCCCTGCTGGCCGTAGATGCCGCCGCCGGTCTTGCGACCGAGAGCCTTCGCTGCGACCATCGCCGCGAACAAAGCGCATGGCTGCATGCGTTCCGGGAACGCCGCGTGCATGACCTCGCTGACCTTGGCGGCGACGTCGAAGCCGACCTCGTCGAGCAGGCGGCATGGCCCCATCGGCATGCCGAAGTCGAGCATCGCGCCGTCGATCGCCTCCGGGTGGACGCCTTCGAGTAGCAGGCGCGCGGCTTCGTTGATGTACGGCGACAGGCAGCGATTGACGAGGAAGCCGGGTGCGTCCGCGACCACCACCGGGAACTTGCCCAGCCGCAGCGCGAGGCGGCACGCCGTCGCCACGGTTGCGTCGTCGGTCTGGCGCCCGCGGATCACCTCGACCAGCGGCATCTTCTCGGGCGGGTTGAAGAAGTGGATGCCGACCACCCGTTCGGGGTGCGCGACCTGCTGCTGCATCGCGCTCACCGACAGCGAACTGGTATTGGTCGCGATCACCGCGTCGTCGGGCAGGCCGTGCGCGATCGCGTCGCCCATCAGCTTCTGTTTGACGCCGAGGTCCTCGACGACCGCCTCCAGCCACAGGTCGGTGTCGCGCAGGTTGCCGGGCGCGGTCGCTACCGCGAGGCGGTCTTGCACGGCGAGGGCCTCGTGGCGTTCGATCCGCCGGCGGCGCACCCGTTTGTCGAGCGTTCCTTGCAGGCGGGCCTTGGCGCGCTGCAGCGGTTCCAGGGCCACGTCGGTCAGTCGCACCGACATGCCCTTCTGCGCGAGTTCGGCCGCGATGCCGGCTCCCATCACGCCGCCGCCGACGACCAGCGCGCGCTGCAGTTCGCGAGCGTCGGGGTGTCTGCCGAGTCGCTTCTGGCGCTCGGTCAGGAAGAACAGGTGCACCAGCCCCTTGCTGGTCGGCGTGACGATCATCTCGCCGAGCGCTTTCGCTTCGGCGGCGTAGCCGTCGGCCTCGCTGCGGCGCAGCGCGTCGACGCAACACTGCAGGGCGCGCCTCGGCGCCGGGTAGAAGCGCGCCTGGTCCTGCGCGAGCCGCTTGCGGGCGGCGCGGACCACCAGTGCGCGCAGCGGCGTGCGGCTGAGCCAGAACGCTCCGCCCCGCAGTCGGCGTGGCCGCGACTTGCGGTGGGCGGCGGCGAGCCGGTCGATCTCCTCGCGCGCCGCGCTGAGCAGCTTCGTCGCGGGTACGAACCGGTCGACCAGACCGGCGCGCGCCGCCTGCTTGCCGCGCAGCAGCTTGCCGGTCAGGATCAGGTCGAGTGCCTTGGGCAGGCCGACCAGGCGGGTCAGGTTCTGGGTGCCGCCGAAGCCCGGCACGATGCCGAGCTTGACCTCGGGCAGGCCGATCTGGGTGGCGGGGTGGTCGCTGGCGACGCGCACGTCGCAGAACAGCGCGAGTTCGAGCCCGCCGCCCAGGCACGGCCCCTCGATCGCGGCGACCACGGGCACCTTCAGTGCGCGCAGTTTGGCGAACACGCTGCGGCCGCGCACGGCGGCGCGTTCGCCTTCGGCCGCGTCGGTGACCTCGCGGATCAGGTTGACGTCGGCGCCGGCGCAGAACATGCCGGGGCCGGGGCCGGTCACGATCACGCCGAGCAGGTCGTGACGGCCGCCGAGGCGGTCGATCGCGGCCTCGATTTGATCGATGCGCGATCGGGTCAACGTGACCATGTGCTCGTCCTCTCGGCCGAGTCGTACGACCGCGACGCCGTCGTCGACGGTCAGTTGCACGTCCTCGAGTTCGACTGCGCGCGGGCCGGTCGCGTCCGCGTCGCACGGGTCTGGTTTGCGATCGGTGGTGCTCATGCTGCCTCCAGAACGACTGCCTGCCCCTGGCCGCCGCCGATGCACAGCGTCGCTACGCCGTGGCGGGCGGACCGCCGGTGCAGCTCGTGCGCGAGCGTCAGCAGCAGGCGGGCGCCGGTCGCGCCGATCGGGTGGCCGAGCGCGATGGCGCCGCCGTTGACGTTGAGGATCTCGGGGTCGAGTTCACCGATGGCGCCGTCGCGGCCGAGCACTTCGCGGCAGTAGCCCTGGTCGCGGAACGCAGCCATGCAGCCGAGCACCTGTGCCGCGAAGGCTTCGTTCAGCTCGACCAGCTCGATGTCGTCGAAGTCGAGGCCGGCGCGCTCGAGCGCCAGTGGGGTCGCGTGGACCGGGCCGAGGCCCATGAAGGTCGGCGACAGCGCCGCGGTGGCGGTCGCGCGGACCAACGCCAGTGGTTCGAGCCCGAGCGCCTTCGCCTTGTCGTGGGACATCACCAGCAGCGCCGCGGCGCCATCGGTGACCTGACAACTGTTGCCGACGGTGACGTCGCCCTCGCGTTTGTCGAACACCGGCCGCAGCTTCTGCAGCGCTTCGATCGTCTGTTCGGTGCGCACGCCGTCGTCGTGTTCGACCGCGCTGGCAAAGCGCGGCGGGGTGACCATCGGCACGACCTCGCGCGCGAACCGACCTTCGCGCAGGGCCGCGGTCGCGCGCTGGTGGCTCTGCAGCGCGAAGGCGTCCATCGCGGCCCGGTCGATGCCGAACCGCTGCGCGACCTTCTCCGCGGTGTGACCCATCATCAGTCCGGTGGTCGGATCGCGCAGGCCTTCGAGCAGCGCGATGCGCGGCCGCAAGGCGCTCGGGCGGAAGCTCGCCAAGGCGGCGAGTTTCTGGCCGAACGAGCGCGCCTTGCCGAGTCGCGTGAAGAACTGCACCAGCCGCGGGCCCATCAGCAGCGGGAAGTTGCTCATCGACTCGGCGCCGCCGACCAGGAACACGTCGCCGCTACCGGCGAGGATCTTCTCGTGTGCGCAGGCGATCGCCTCCATGCCCGAAGCGCAGTTGCGCATCACGGTCACTGCCGGCGTCTCCTCCGGCAGGCCGCAGCGCAGCGCCGCGACGCGAGCGACGTTGGCTTCGCGAGCATCGGGACCGGCGCAGCCGAGGATCACCTCGTCGACGTCGCCGCGGCGGATCGGGGTGCGATCGAGCAGCTCGCGGAACACGTGCGTCGCGAGGTCGGCGGCGCTGGCGCCGAGCAGGGCCCCGCCGGCCTTGCAGAACGGCGTGCGCACGCCGGCGACGAGCACGGTGCGCGGAGCGCTCATGCCTTCGGCCTCGCGTCGAGGAAGCGCTTCTCCTTCATCTCGGTCTCCATGCCGATCTTGCGCAGCATCGGCTCCAGGCCGAGGAACTCGATCTGGTTCGGAGCGACCTCGATGCGGCTCTTGAACAGTTCGCGCACGCGCTCGGCGGTTGCGTTTTCATCGCAGCCGCCCTTGACCGACAGGTGCACGACCAGCTCGTC
>DRKG01000357.1 GCA_011051855.1 bacterium
GAAGGCCTGGTCGCGACCGCGCACACCAGGCACGGCGAGCTGATGGCGCTGCGCCATCGCAGCCAGCCGACCTTCGGCGTGCAGTTCCATCCCGAGTCGTTCCGGAGCGAGCACGGGGACCGGCTGCTCGCGAACTTCCTGCGGGAGACGGCGTGACCGACGCCCTCGTCGACGCACGCGCGCTGCGCAAGGACTACGGCCAACAGCCGGTACTGCGCGGCATCGATCTGCGCATCGCCACCGGCGAGCTGCTGGGGCTGATCGGCCCCAACGGCGCCGGCAAGTCGACGCTGCTGCGCTGCCTGATCGGCCTCGTGCAACCGAGCGCCGGCCAGCTCTCGCTGTTCGGACTCGACCCGCGCGACGCGGCCCTCGCGATCCGCCGCCACACTTCGTATCTGCCGGGCGAGACCGGTGTCTATCGCCACCTGACCGGGCGGCAGTTCCTCGAGTTCGCACTCGGCTTCTACCCGGGGCGCAATCGCGACCTCGAGCGACGGCTGCTCGAGGAGTTCCAACTCCCCCTGCGCGACCGCGTGCGCAACTACAGCGCCGGCATGAAGCAGAAGCTCGCGCTGGTCGCGACGTTGGTGCCCGACGTCGAACTGTATCTGCTCGACGAGCCCGACCGCATGCTCGACGCCAGCGTGCGCTTCTTCCTGCGCGGCGTGCTGCGCGAACTCCGTGCTGCCGACAAGACGATCCTGCTCAGCTCACACCATCTGAGCGAAGTCGAGACGCTCGCCGATCGGCTCTCGTTCCTGCTCGACGGCCGCCTGGTGCCCGAGGCGCACGTCGCAGCGGCGCGTGCGCGCCTGCGGCGGCGGCCGCGCATCCGGCTCAAACCCGGCCGCGAGCTGCCGCCCGGCGGTCACATCGTGCGCACCGAATCCGACGGCGTGCTGGTGGTCGAGACCGACGGCGACCCGATGCGTTGGCTGCAGTCGGCCAGCGGCGACGCGATCGCCAGCGTCGAAATCGGCGTCGAACGACTCGAAGACCTCTACCAACTGCTGCTGGCGGGCGGCGACGGAGCCGCACCGTGATCTGGCGCAAGACCTGGCGCGAGCTGTTCGCGATTGCGATCGCGTACGTGCTGATCCTCGAGGCGCTGGCGGTGCCGGTGCTGCTGCTCTGGCCGGACATCTACGCCGACCTACAGCGTTCGTCGTTGTTCCAGAACCTCGGCGTCGACTTCCTCAAGCGCATCGCCGACGCAGTCAGCACCAGCGACGAGGACATCGCCTATCGCAACTGGTGCGCGACCATGCTGCTGTTCCGGAGCTGCAACCTGGTGGCGACCGCCGCCGCCGTGCTGGTCGGCACCGGCCTGTTCGCCCGCGAACGCGAGAACGGCACCTTCGAGTTTCTGCTGGCGCGGCCAGTGTCGCGCGCCTCTCTGTTGTGGCAGAAGGTCTGGCCGAGCGCGCTGGTCGTGACCACACCGATCTTCGTGGTCAACGCCAGCGCGATCCCGTGGTCGTGGACCCTCGACCTCGATCTGCCGCGCTGGGAGCTGTTCCTGGCCTCGCTGCACGCGGCGGTGTTCGCACTCGCCTTTCTGCTGCTGACCACCTGGGTATCGATCGTGCTGCGCGTGCAGGCGCACGTCGCCGCCGTCGTCGGCGCGTTCGCGGTCGTGCAGATCGGCATCTACATGACCCAACGCATCCGCCGCTTCAGCCTGTTCCGCCTGGTCGACTTCGACTGGTACGGACCGGTGCTCGCCGGCAACACCCCTGCCTGGCAGATGTTCGACCCGTTCCGCAGCCACGGCTACACGACCTACCTGTCGCTCGCCTGCGCCGCGCTCTACCTGCTGTGCCTGCGCTCGCTGCGCCGTTCCGAGCCGTGAGGGAGACCCGATGATCTGGCTGTCGGTCGCCGTCACGCTGTTGCGCGAGCTGGTGCGCGCCCTGCTGGTACCGTTTCGTCTGTTCCTGTACCTGCCGGCTCGCCACCGCTGGCGGGCGCGCGCGCAGGCGGCGCTGGCGGCGGCCGCCGCCCGCCGGGCAGGCGACGGCGACGACGCGCTGCGGGCCTTCTTCGCCAAGCGACGCACCCGCAAGGCAGCGCGCGCCCACCTGTTCGTGTCCGCCGGCGAAGCGAGCGGGGAACTGCACGCGGCGCGGCTGGTGCGCGCACTCGCCGCCGACGACCTGCGCACCAGTGCGTTCGGCGGGCAGGCGCTCGCCGACGCCGGGGCGAACGTGCGCTTCGGGCTCAGCGAACACGCCGTGATGGGATTCTTCGGCGTGCTGCGCCAACTGCCGCTGATCCTGCGCGCCTACGCCGACTTCCTGCGCCTGTTGCGAGAGGACCCACCCGACCTGTGCGTCCTGGTCGACTACCCCGGCCTGCATCTGGTGATGGCCAAAGCGTGCAAACGCCGCGGGGTGCCGGTGCTGCACTACATCGCGCCGCAGTACTGGGCCTGGGGTCCGTGGCGCATGCGGCGCTACCGGCGCGCGGTCGATGCCACGCTGACGATCCTGCCGTTCGAGACCGAGTTCTTCCGGCGCCTGAACGTGCCGGCGGCCTACATCGGCCACCCACTGCTCGACGAACTCGCCGACAGTCCGCCCGATCCCCAAGCGGTGACGGCGGTCCGCGCGCGGCGCACCCTGGTGCTGCTGCCGGGCAGCCGCCGCGCCGAAATCGAAGCCAACCTGCCGGGCATGTTGCGGGTCGCCGCGGTGCTGCGCCGGAAGGATCCAGAGCTGCGCTGCGTCGTACCGCACAAGAACCCGCGGCGGAGCGATCGCATCCGCTCCCTGTTGCGCGCGTGCGGCGCCGACTACGCCGAACACCATCAGGGCCCACTGGCGCCGTGGCTCGCGGGGGCGCGGCTGGTGCTGGCCAAGTCCGGCACCGGCTCGCTCGAGGCCTGCCTGCACCAGACGCCGACGATCGTCGTCTACAAACTGCGCGGCTGGCTCGCGACACTCGGCTACCACAACATCCTCAGCGTGCCGTTCATCGCCGGTGCCAATCTGATCGCCAACCGCGAGGTCGTGCCCGAACACTGCTTCAGCGACGACGACGGCTGGCTCGCCGTGCAGACGGACGCCGAGGCGCTGTGGTCCGACGACCAGCGGCGCCAAGCCGCACTTGCCGACCTCGCCGAAGTGCGGTCCCGCCTGGGCGAACCCGGCGCCACCGCCCGCACCGCGGCGATCGTGCGCCGCTTCCTGTTCTGTGACACCGATGCCTGACACCCTCGTCGACCTGCGCGCGTTCCTCGACCTGCTCCGCCGCGAAGGGGAGTTGGTCGAAATCGACTGCCCGGTGGACCCGGATCTCGAAGCGGCCGAAGTGCACCGCCGCGTCATCGCCGCCAATGGCCCGGCGCTGTTGTTCCGGCGCATCAAGGGCTCGCCGTGGCCGTGCGTGACGAACCTGTTCGGCACCCGCCGCCGCGTCGAACTGGCATTCGGCCGGCGGCCGCTCGCACTGGTGCAGCGGCTCGCGGATCTGCCGCATACGCTGATGCCGCCGAGCCCCGGCAAGCTGTGGCAACATCGCGACCTGTTCGGCTCGGCGCTCCACCTGGGCCGCCGCCGCGTGCGCCGCGCGCCGATCCTGCGCCATCAGCACAGTCCGCCGCAGTTGTCGCGCTTGCCGCTGCTGCGCACCTGGAGCGAGGACGGCGGCGCGTTCGTGACCCTGCCGCTCGTCTATACCGAACACCCGGACGGCCTCGGCAGCAATCTGGGCATGTACCGCATCCAGCGGTTCTCCGACGACACCGCCGGCCTGCACGTGCAGATCGGCAAGGGCGGCGGCTTCCACCTCGCGGCCTTCGAAGAACGCGGCGAACCGATGCCGGTCGCGGTCCACGTCGGCGGACCGCCGGCGATGATCCTGAGCGCGATCGCGCCACTGCCGGAGAACGTGCCCGAGGTGCTGCTGTGTTCGTTGTTGATGAACCGCCGGCTGCGCACCGCGCGCTCGCCCCACAGCCCGCTGCCGCTGGTCGCCGACTGTGAGTTCGTGATCACCGGCGAGGTGCGGCCCGGCGAGCGCCACCCCGAAGGCCCGTTCGGCGACCACTACGGCTACTACTCGCTGCGGCACGACTATCCGCTGCTGCGCTGCAAGGCGCTGCTGCACCGCGACGATCCGATCCTGTGCGCGACCGTGGTCGGCAAACCGCGCCAGGAAGACTTCTTCCTCGGCGACTACCTGCAGGAACTGCTCCTGCCGCTGGCCAAGGTCGCCATGCCGCAGGTGCGCGATCTGTGGTCGTATGGCGAAACCGGCTACCACTCGCTCGCCGCGGCCGTGGTGCGCGAACGCTACGCGCGCGAGGCGATGCAGTCGGCGTTCCGCATCCTCGGCGAAGGCCAGCTCAGCCTGACCAAGTTCCTGCTGTTGACCGACACGCCGCAGGACCTGACCGACTTTCCGCGCGTGCTCGCCCACGTGCTCGCGCGCTGCCGCTTCGGCACCGACCTGTACGTGTTCGGCAGCCTGTCGATGGACTCGCTCGACTACGCCGGCCCCGAGATCAACAAGGGCAGCAAGGGCGTGCTGCTCGGCCTCGGCGAACCGGTGCGCAAGCTGCCCGGCGAGTTCTGCGGTGCGCTGCCGCCACCGTTCGCGAGCGCGCTGGCGTTCTGCCCCGGCTGCCTGGTCGTACAGGGCCCATCGTTCTCAGCCGATCCCGATGCACCGGCCACGCTGGCGCGCCACGCCGCGGTGCGCGACTGGCCCTTGGTGGTGCTGGTCGACGACGCCGACCAAACGGCGCGCTCGACGATGAACTTCCTGTGGACGACGTTCACCCGCTTCGAGCCCGCGCGCGACCTGCACGCCAGCGACCTGCGCCTGGTGCGCGGCCAACCCAGCTATACCCCGCCGATCGTGCTCGACGCGCGCATGAAGCCGAGCTACCCCGGAGAACTGTTCTGCGACCCGGACACCTCGGATCTGGTATCCCGACGTTGGCGCGAATACTTCCCGGCGGGCGGTGTCGAGATGGGCGACAGCGACCGCGGCCACCTCGACTGACGAGAGCATCCACGATGAGCTATCGCGACCTTGCCCCCGAAGAGGCCCACGCCGAGATCGAGGCCGACGCATCGATCCGCCTGCTCGACGTGCGCACGCCGTTCGAGTTCGACCGCCACCGACTGCGCGGTGCCATGCTGCTGCCGATCCAGGAGATCGCCGAGCGCCTCGACGAACTCGACCGCGACGCCAATTGGTTCGTCTACTGCGAGCACGGCCGCCGCAGCGTAGCCGTCTGCGAGTTCCTGCAGCAGAACGGCTTCCCCAACGTCACCAACGTGCGCGGCGGCATGGCGCTGTGGATCGGCAGCGGACTGCCGTGCGAACGCGGGCCGGCCGGGCGTTGACTCGACGCTACTGGTGCTGCAACCGCAGCACGTATCCCATGTAGGGCGCGCTGAGGCCGCTCGCCTCGGCAGGGCTGCCTTCGACCTGCATCAGTGGACCTCGCGCAACGCCGGCAGGTGCCGAGCCAACGCCAACTGCACGTCCGGATCCGCCATTTCGATCACCTGCGTCAGCGCCCGCGCGATCGCGCGACGGTCCCTGCCGGCATTCGAGCCGAGCACGTACCGGC
>DRKG01000358.1 GCA_011051855.1 bacterium
ACACCGAACTGGCAGTGGAACGTGCTGGCCGCAGCACCGGCAGTGCTGTTGCTCGCGTTCCAGGCGACCTGGGTGTGGCCGTTCTTCTCGGACGACTCGTTCATCTCGCTGCGCTACGCCGAGCGCCTGCTCGACGGCCACGGCCTGACCTGGACCGAGGGGGCCGACGGACTGCCGGAACGGGTCGAGGGCTACAGCAACCTGCTGTGGGTGCTCCTGACGGCCGGCCTCGGCGCACTCGGCTTCGACCTGGTGACGGCTGCGCGCCTGCTCGGCGCCATCCTCACGATGGCGGCGCTCTACCTGCTCGCGGTGGCGCAGCGACCCTGCGACGTGCGCACCACCGCGCTGGCGGCGGTCCCGCCGCTGCTGGTCGCCGGCGCGCAGACGACGATGGTGTGGACGCTCGCCGGGCTCGAAGGGCCGTTGCTGCTGGCGCTCCTTGCATGGGGGTTCGCCGGCATCACGCACGCCGGCTACCGCAGCGGCGACGACGCGACCTGGTCGACGGCGCGACTGCTGCGCCTGGGGATCCCGTTCGCGCTCGCCTGCTGGACCCGCCCCGACGCTCCGCTGTGGGCGCTGTGCGCCGGTGCCGGCATCGCGGCGATCGCGCCGCGACGCGTCGGCTTCGGAGGCGCCATCGGGCGCGCGTTCCGATTCGGCCTGCCGGCCTTGGTCGCGGTCGGCGGCCAGCTCGCCTTCCGCCTCGCCTACTACGGCGACTACGTGCCGAACACCGCGCACGTGAAGGCCGAGTTCGACCCGGCGTCGTTCGGCCCGGGGCTGGCCTACGTGCAGGCGGCCCTGGCGGCGCATCCGGGCGCCACCGGGCTGGCGGCGATCGGGGCGCTGCTGCTGTTCGTCCGAGCCCGGCCGCGCACCTTCGTGTTGCCGTTGTTGCTGCCGCTGTTTGGGTGGTTCACCTACCTGGCCGCGATCGGCGGGGACCACTTCCCCGGCTACCGCCTGCTGCACGGCGCACTCGCGCCGCTCGCGCTGCTGGCCGGCCTCGGCCTGCGTGCACTCGGCACCGGCGGCATCGCCACCACCCTGGCAGTGGTGCTCGGCATCGCCGCGACCGGCATCGACGCCTCGTGGGCACGCACCCACCCGAAGAGCCGCGAGGCCCGCGGCGAGGATTGGGAATGGCGCGACCGGCAGGTCGGCATCGCCCTCGCCCGTGCGTTCGGCGACCGCCGTCCGCTCCTGGCGGTCGAAGCGGCCGGCGCGCTGCCGTTCTACAGCCGCCTGCCCGCACTCGACCTGCTCGGGCTGTGCGATCGCACGATCGCGACGACACCGTTCCCCGGCTGGCTCGACACCATGCGGCCGGGGATCCCCCGGCCGCCGGGCCACCTGCGCGGCAACGGCGCCTACGCGATGGACCGCGCGCCCGACCTGATGGTGTTCAAGCAGCCGTTGCCGACGTTCGTCAGCGGCTGCGAGTTCGAAAGCGATCCGCGCTTCCTGGACGGCTATCGCTGCGTGCTGATGGACCTCGGCGAACGGGAAATCCTGCCCGACCGCACGAACGAGATCGTCGTGCCGCTGTGGCTGCGCGTCGCCGGCCGCGTCGGGGTCGAGCGGCGCGCCGACCAGGTCGTCGTGCCCGGCTACCTGTTCGGTTCGTTCCGGCTCCCGGGGCCGGTGATCCACCGCCACCAGCCGCCGACCGGCGACCCCGCATTCGATGCATCGCTGGCCGAGAACGGTGCTCTGACGCTCGCGTTCCTGAACCGGCGCGAGCCGCGCGCGGTGCCCGACCGCGACGGCCGCCTGGTCCTGGCGATGGCGGCGGCATCACACTGCACGTTTGCGCTGCCGCTGGCCGCCGGCCGCTGGCGGGCCGCGGCCGCACCGCCCGCGCAAGGCGTCTCCGTGCGCCTCCGCGCCGCCGGCGGCACCTGGCAGACCGACCTCCGCCTCCGCGAGCGCGCGCAGGTCGAGTTGGAACTGACCGCACCGCCCACCGCCCCGGCGACCATCGCGGCGGTGACGCTCCAGCGCATCCAGTAGCGGAACTTCACGAACCGCTCGCGCCTTTTCCACCCGTTCCCCCACAATGGCCGGAGTCATCGTCGCCGCTGGGCGGCGACGCCAACCCGCTGACAACAAGCCCCATGATGCGTTCCTCCTTGCTCTCTCTCGGCGCCGTTGCGCTGCTCGCCACGACTGCTTCGGCGCAGTTCTTCACCCCCGGCAACGTCGTCGTGCTGCGCGTCGGCGAACCCACCGCCACGCTCGGCTCGACCGCCGCGAAGGTGTTCCTCGACGAATGGGACACGTCCACCAACACGCTGGTCCAGTCGCTCGAAATCCCCAACAGCAGCACCGGTGCGGTGCCGTCGTTCACCCAGCGCGGCTACTCGAGCTCCGAAGGCTGCCTGAACGTGTCGGCCGACGGCCGCTACCTCGTCCTGGCGGGCTACGACAGCCCCGTCGGCAGCCCCGCCCCGAACGCGCAGCCGTCGAACACGACCAACCGCGTGGTCGCGGTCGTCGACACGCTCACCGGCCTGGTGGACACGTCGACGCGCCTGCTCGACGCCTTCAGCGGCGGGACCTTCCGCGGCGTCGCCAGCACCGACGGCACCGAGTTCTGGC
>DRKG01000359.1 GCA_011051855.1 bacterium
AGAAGGCGACTGCAGAAGCGCCATCACCGAAGCGAGTGACCGGCAGGTCAGCGAGCGAACCGCCGCAGCACTTCGAGCACGTGCTGGCGTTCGCGCAGGTGGTCGCGAACCTGCAGTTCGGGCGCAACCCGGAGCACGCGCGTGCCGTTGCCGTGCCAGCGCTTGCCGCGCTGCCCGGGCTTGGGGTTGGTCAGGTAGGCGGCGGTGGCGGCACCGAGCGCCCATTCGAGCATCGGACGCGGGCTGGTGCCGGCGAACAGTTGCAGGCGCGGCGCGAGCGGGCCGTCGAGCGCAAGTTGCAGTTCGAAGCCGTCACCGAGCAACCAGCGCGGGACATGTCGTTCGGCCCGGCGCAGGGCGGCACCGTCGGCGAAGATGCGCGCGCTGCGGTCGGCGACCGCAGCGATCGCCGTGACCGCACGGCGCACGTCCTTGTCGACATCGCGGTGCTGTCGCTGCATCGTGCGCAGCGAAGTGCGCAGCGGGTGGGTCAACAGCACGAGCCGTTCACCGGGGGTCTCGGCGCGGCGATCGTCGGCGACCAGCACGCGATCGAGGACGACCAGCGGCCCGATCGCACACAGCCGGTAGACATCGCCACCGTCGCCACAACACGCGAGGTAGACGCCCGCCCACGCACTGGCGCGCGCGGCCACCCTCGCGGCTTTGCCGCGCCGCCACGGCTGCAGGCCGCGTTCGCCGTCGTGCACGAGCACACTGCGCAGGCGGTCCTTGCGCGCCTGGGCGAGCGTGATCCGCACGCGCGCGCCGTCGCCGAGCAACAACTCGACCCCCGCGGGGTAGCGACCCGCCACCTCACCGGTGCGCAGGTGCAGGGCCCCGTCGGGAGCGACCAGCAGTTCCCTCCCGGATGGGAAGGTCAGCTTGACGCCCTGCCGGCGACACGCCACGCGCACACCGCCCGGGGTCACGCAGCCGTCGTCGGTGAATCGCGCGCGTTCGCGCCGGTGGGGCACGCCGCCGTCGCCGAGCCCGAAGTCCGCCACCGCCACGCCCTCCCGCGTGTCGCTGAGCACCACTTCGGGCGGCGGCCGCAACGTCGCCGCCGCGGAACGCTGCGCGGGCAGCGTCGCGGCGGCGATGCCGGGCCAGACGAGATGGAGCAAAGCGCCCTTCACACGGCGACTATCGGCACGCTGGCGGCGAGAGCCGAAAGAGATCTTCAGTCGAGCGGCACTGCGACCCCCAGCCCCCGCGCCAGCGCCACCAGGAACGCGCCGACGTCGGTCACCACCCCCTGGCTCTGCGCCGACCCGCGGTCGCTGAGCTTGCTGACCACGGCCGGGTGGATGTCGACGCACACCGTCAGGACGTCGGCCGGAATCATGTTGCCGGTGCCGATGCCGTGCAGCATCGAACTGAGGATGACGACCAGGCCGGCATCCTCGAGAATCCGCGCATAGCCGGCCTGCGCCGCGATCAGGTCCATCTCGGTGTCGGGCAGCGGCCCGTCGTCGCGGATCGACCCGGCGAGGCAATACGGCACGTTCGCCTGCACCGCCGCGTGCATGACGCCGCTGGTCAGCACGCCCTGGGCCACCGCGTTCGGAATGCTGCCCGCGCGGCGGATCGCGTTGATCGCGCGCATGTGGTGCATGTGGCCGTGCACCGCCGGCCGTCCGGTGGCGAGTTCGATCCCGAGGCTGGTCCCGAACAGCGCGACCTCGACATCGTGCACGGCGAGCGCGTTGCCGCTGAGCAGACCGTCGACCAACCCGGCCCGGAGGATCGCCGCCAGCACCGGCGCCGCACCGACGTGCACGACCACCGGGCCGGCGACGAGCACGACCTTGCGTCCCTGTTCGCGCAGCCTCTGCCAGGCGGCGACGACCTCGTCGACCTGCGCCGCGAGCCGTCGCTCCGAGCTGACGCCACCCTGCATGAAGCCGAACTTGCCTTCCTGCAGCTTGCGGGTCGTGTGCGGCGTGACCCGAATGCCTTCGAACCCGACGACACAGCGCATGCCCTTCTGCAGATCGCGCAGCTTGACGCACGCCAGCACGCCGCCGTCGTCGACGATGGTCGCGTCCATGCGCTGCCTGGTGACCGGCACCCAGCGCCCCGCCATCCGCACCTCGGTGTGCAGGTTGGTGGTCGAATAGAAGCCCTCGGGCGCGGTCCCGTCGCGGTCGACCTCGCCCCACGCGGCGTCCTCGGTGTCGAGTTCGCTGAGCCCCAGCGACATCAGATCGGCGCGCAGCCGATCGAAACTCGCCTGATCGGGCGCGGTCACCTGCATCTCGAGTTCGCTGTCGTCGGTGCGCCGCCGCCCGACCTCCAGGCGCACGATCTCGTATTCCGCTCCCGACGCGTGAACGGCCTCCATCGCATCGGACAGCAAGCCCGAGTCGATCAGGTGGCCCTTGGCGACAAAGCTGGCGACGATCGGCGTCTGCACGAGCGCACGCTAGCCCGATCCATGCATGAAGCGTCGTCTTTCTTGCCAGGATTCGGCCCGGAGCCGTTCAGGACCACCGCGCGGCAGCCGATTCTCTCGCCTGTACCAACCCGAAACCGGCTTCGTGAGGTAGCTCCGCTTGGCCGAACTGGGGTGGCTCCATGCAGGCGGTCCTTGGCAGGCGCTCAGCATCACGGCTCAGCAGCGGAAACCTGCATCCATCGTCCTATTCGCAGCCGCACAGCAATGCGTTCTGAGACGACGGAGACAGCCACTCGCAAGCATCCCCTCCCGGACATCCCCCCGAGCAGGCGTATCCACTCCACCTCCAAGAGGGTGCGCCTTCATCCGGCGGCGGGTCCTAGGTGTAATGTGCGACTCCATGACAATACGCGTTGTCGTCGACCCCATCCTGCGCACCGCCGCATTCGCACCAAACGCTCAAGACGCCATCATCCTCCATCCAATCACATACGCAGGCATCGTTGCAGGTGAAGTCC
>DRKG01000360.1 GCA_011051855.1 bacterium
GGTCTGGTTCGCGGCCGAGGAACTCGATATCACCGCCGACGTGATCAAGTACATGCAGGTGCCGCTGCCCAAGCGCGACGCCCCCGAGCGGGCGCCGGAGAAGGACGCGGCCGGGACGCAGGGGAACTAGCCCGTGGTCGCCAACATGGACGACGCGAAGGCCGAGCCTGCGCGCATGCAACGCACGGTCAAGGAGCCGGTCGAATACCGCGGCGTCGGCCTGCACTCGGGCAAGGAGATCACCATCACGGTGCGTCCTGCCGAAGCCGGCACCGGCGTCAGCTTCGTGCGCACCGACATCGAGGACCAGCCGGTGGTGCGCGCCCACGGGGCCAACATGAAGGCGCGGCAGCGACGCACCTGCATCCAGGACGGGCGCGCCGAGGTCTACACCTGCGAACACCTGCTGGCGGCGCTCTACGCGCTCGGCATCGACAACGCGATGGTCGAGATCGACGGCGAGGAGGTGCCCGGGCTCGATGGCGCGGCGGGTGAGTTCCTGCGCGGCCTGCAGGCGGTCGGCTACACCGAACTGCGCATGCCGCGACCGAGTTACGCGGTCAAGCGGCCGATCTACGTGCGCGAAGGGTCGGCCAGCATCGTCGCGCTGCCGGGCACGGGCAAGCTGACGATCGAGTACCACCTCGACTACCCGAGCCAGAACGGTTCGGTGCCCGGCGCCAAGCAGATCGTCGCGTTCGAGATGTCGCCGGAGAACTTCGAGCGGGACATCGCGCCGGCGCGCACGTTCGTGTTCCAGCACGAGGTCGAGGCGTTGCAGGCGGCCGGGCTCGGCAAGGGGGCGAACGCGCAGAACACGCTCGTGGTCGGTCCCGACGGCCCCAAGGACAACTCGTTGCGCTGGGAGGACGAGCTCGCGCGCCACAAGATCCTCGACCTGATCGGCGACATCGCCAACGCCGGCGTCGACCTCGATGCGCACATCATCGCGACCCGATCCGGGCACGGCCTCAACATGGCGTTGGTGCAGCGCATCCTCGAGGAGCGCGAGCGCGAGCAGGAGTTGGGCGAGGCGCCGAGCGACACCGGCCTCGACATCCGCGACATCCTGAAGCTGCTGCCGCACCGCTACCCGTTCCTGCTGATCGATCGTGTGATCGAGCTCGACGGCTTCCAGAAGGCGGTGGCGATCAAGAACGTCACCATCAATGAGCCGTTCTTCCAGGGGCACTGGCCCGAGCAGCCGATCATGCCCGGCGTGTTGCAACTCGAGGCGATGGCCCAGCTCGCCGGGGTGCTGCTTCTGCGCAAGCTCGAGAACACCGGCAAGCTGGCGGTGTTGTGGAGCATCGACAAGGTCAAGCTGCGTGGCGCGGTCGTGCCCGGAGACCAGTTGCGCATCGAGGTCGAGACGATCCGGGCTCGGCCGCAGGTCGGCCACGTGCGCGCCCGCTGCAAGGTGGCCGGCAAGCTGGTGGCCGAGGCGGAGTTGAAGTTCACGCTGGTCGACGCGTGATGCCGCGAACGAACCCGTCGCTCGCCCGGCCGCGCATCGCCGTGGTCGGCATCGGCCACCTCGGCAAGCACCACATGCGGTTGTTGCGCGACCTCGACTGCGATCTGGTCGGGGTCGCCGATCCGAGCGAGGAAGCGCGCAAGTTCGCGGCCGACACCTACGGTCTGACGACGCACGCCGATTTCCGCCAGCTCGCCGACGTGGTCGATGCCGTCAGCGTCGTCGTGCCGACCACGCTGCACCGCGATGTCGGCACGTTCTTCTTGGAACGCGGTGTCGACGTGCTGGTCGAAAAGCCGATCGCGCGCTCGGTCGCCGACGGTCAGGCGCTGGTGGACGCCGCCAGGGCCAACGACCGCATCCTCGCGGTCGGCCACGTCGAGCGCTTCAATCCGGCGCTGCGCGGCATCGAAGGCATCGGCAAGGCCGCGCGCTACATCGAGTCGCACCGACTGGCGCCGTTCTCGTTCCGATCGACGGACATCGGCGTCGTGCTCGACCTGATGATCCACGACCTCGACCTGGTGCTGGCGCTGGTGCAGTCGGACATCAAGTCGATCGAGGCCTTCGGCGGCGCGGTGTTCACGCCGGCCGAAGACATGGCGTCGGCGATCATCAAGTTCGACAACGGCGCGGTCGCGCACCTGACCGCCAACCGCGTCGCGCTGAAGCCGATGCGCAAGATGCGCGTGTTCTCGAAGGAGGGCTACGTGTCGCTCGACTTCCAGAACGCGCAGGGCATGGTGGTGCGCAAGGCGCCCGGCTGGGACTTCGAGCAGCTCGACATGGAGAGTCTCGACCGCGCCCAGATGGGAGACCTGTGGAAGTTCGTGTTCGACGGCCTGCTGCAGGTCGAGAACCTGCAGCTCGACGCCGGCAACCCGCTGCGCGACGAACTCGCCGAGTTCCTGACCTGCGTGCGCGAACGCACGCAGCCGACCGTGTCGGGGGAGGAGGGCGTGCGGGCCGTGGCTGCGGCGGAACGGGTGCTCGCCGTCATCGCAGCGAACCGCTGGCAGTAGAGCGGGGATTCTCGGGCGTGGCCTGTCGGCTCCGATGGGCTACAATCCTTGCGCTTCTTTTCGGGAGCCTCGCTCTGCGCTGTTCGCACCTAGATGCGGGCCATCAAGTTGAACCGATGACCATTCGCCGGGTTCCGACCCTGAGGGCCGGGCGGGATCAGGAGACGGCCCGAGTGCCGCCTGCCTCTTCCTTGACGCCCCGGGGGGAGCCCACCTGAACCCAAGGGTTCAACCGGCCTCCGTCGACGGCAGCGGCGGAGCGGGGCCTTCCGATTCCGTTGCGCCGCCGGGCGCGCCCGCGACGAAGTTCGCCGGCACCGGACGAGAGCGTGCATTTCGCGGCGCAGCGGCTACTCTGCCGCCTTCGGCGGCGGTTCCGCGGTCACACCCCCAAAGGTCGGGGGAGGGAACGCCGGCCGGGCGGTGGCGCCCCGTGGGGGGCGCGGACGCGGAGGTGAATCGATGCGGCAGTTCGTGCTCGGGCTCATCGTGGCGGCGCTCGCCTGGTGGGGATACGGCAAGTGGTTCTCGCAGCCGGCGCAGGCCGGGAGTGGCGCCGGTGGCGCACCGGCCGCTGGCGGTGCCGACGGCGTCGAACTGGATCAGTTGTTCGGCGGCAACGCCCGGATCCCCCGGGCCGCGGACGGGGCCGCACGGGCCGGCGGGGAACGGGCCGACGGGGAACGGGCCGGCGGGGAGCGGGTCGGCGGCGATACCGCGCTCGAGGCCGGTAAGGATCCGCTTTCGCGGGACCTGAGGGAACTGCTCGCCAAGGTGCGGGCCGGCGACGCGGCGGCGACGTCGCGCGCCTGGGCGGCGGTCGCCACCGGTCGGCTCGGCCGCGAGCACGATCGGGTCGTCGCGGCACTCGCGCCGCGCGGCGAGACCTTCGCCGACCGCCTGCGGGCGCTCGGCATGGACAACTCCTTCCTGCACAGTCGCGAGGGGCGCACGGCCGCGGAGGCGGCGTTGGCCGCGGCGATGGCGCAGTCGGACCCCGAGGCGCTCGCCGCCGGCACCCGGCTGATCACCCTGATGGCCCGCGGTCGGATCGAGCTCGCCGATCGGGCGGCGCGTGCGACCGTGGACAAGGCCTACGGCGAGCACCTGATCCGCGTCGATCGCTGGCTGTGCAATCCGAGCAACGTCGCCGGCGCGCGCAGCTATACGGTGCGATCGGGGGACAACCTCGACGGGATCGCGCGCCGGTTCCGGCGCGAGGGACTGCAGGTCGAGTCCGGCACGATCGCGGTGCTCAACCGCATCCGCAATCCGCGCGCGCTGCGCGTCGGCCAGCAGTTGAAGATCCCGCTGGCGCCGGTGTCGGCGGTGCTCGAGAAGCGCAGCTTCGCGATGATGGTGTTCGTCGGTGACGAACTGCTGCGCCTCTATTGGGTCGGACACGGTCGCAACGACCACACGCCGGTGACCACGTTCGAAGTCATCGAGAAGCAGGAGCGTCCCGATTGGACGGCGCCCGATGGCAACGTCTACGCCTACGGCCACCCCGAGAACATCCTCGGCGAGTACTTCATCAAGTTCGGCCATCCGCAGTACAGCGGCTTCGGCGCGCACGGCACGCCGTTGAAGGAAACCATCGGCACGATGTCGTCGATGGGCTGCATCCGCATGTTCGACGCAGACATCGCCGAGCTGTTCCGCATCCTGCCGCGCCGTGCCAAGGTGATCGTGCGCGCGACCGAGTCCGTGCGCGGGTGACGCGCCGGCCACCGGCGGCCTCGATCAGCGCGTGAGCTGGCGCAGCGCCGCGATCTTCCACTCGCGGTAGACGCCGGCGGATTCGATCAGCTCCAGCGGCACTTCGTCGATCATCTGGTGCTGGAACTCGAGCGGCGCGATCACCACCCGCGACCGGTCCGGCGAGAACTCGGTGGTGGTGTTCTCGACGCGCACGGTCTCGGCGAGCGTCGCCAGGGGCGCGCCCCAGCGGCCCGGCGGGCCGAACGGCTGTTCCGGCCCCGTTCCCGGGCGGCTGTAGCGCACCTCCCAGTAGCTCTCGCGCACCAGCTCGATCCGCACCGGGGTGCCCTCGACCTCGATCTGCACGTCGGCGTGGTCGGGGTCGCGGCGCCGGGGCGGCGGTACCTCGGCGTAACCGGCCACGTGTAGGAACGGGTAGTGCTCGCGGATCCGGTCCCAGGCGACCTTGGCGATGGCGCCGTCGAGACGGTTGGCGGAGCGGAACCCCCGGCTCAGGGCGCGGTAGACGACCTCCGGGTCGTCGCGTCGCAGGGCTTCGAGGAACGTGCGCACGGCCCGCTCGGGCGTGCGGAAGTCGATCGACACCCACGGCGAGCGATCGGGGCCGCAGAACAGGCGGGCCAGCGAGCAGCAGCCCGACAGCGGCAGCGCCGACAGGGCGGTGAGCAGGAGGGCGGACGAGCGGTGCATCGGCTGCATCGTGCGTTCGCGCTGCCCCGGATGCCACCGAATCGTGGCGCGATCGGGGCGGCTGTGATCCCGAGTCCGGTCGACCCGGTCCGGCCGGGAGTTTTCCGGCGCTCTGGTGGCTATACTGCTTCGCCCCAATGCCACGTCCCGCACCCCGCGATCCTGCCATGACCATGAACTTCCTGCTTCGAAGCCTCGGTATCGTCGGCCTGTTGGGCCTTCCGTTGTTTGCCCAGGAGGCGCAAGAAACGGCCGTGCCGGTCGACAAGGCGGCACTGGTCAAGAAGTCGAAGGCGAAGCAGGCGCCGCGCGAGCCCTCCTCGGTGCAGAAGCCGCGCCCCGGCACCAAGGCCTCCGGCGGCAACTCGTGGTTCCCGGTGACGGTGCGCGAACTGGGCACCTTCTACGGCCAGGGCGAGGCGGTCGGGGTGTTCCAGTTCACCAATCCGCACGACCAGGAGATCGAATGGCGCGGTTTGACACCGAGTTGCCAGTGCGCGAAGGCCGAGATCCGGATCGGCGATCGCATCTACCGTGTGATCACGAAGCCGCAAAAGCGCTTGGTGCGGGTGATTTCGCGCGATGGCCAGCCGGACAAGCTCGAGAACGTGCGCAGCATCACGATCGGGCCGAAGGAATCGGGTGAGGTCGAGACGCGGCTCAACATGCACAACATCACCGGTGGCAAGAGCGCGACGCTCGACATCCACTCGACCGACCCGGTCGAACCGCACATCAAGCTGACCTTCCGCGCCACCGGAGCGCAGTTGTTCCAGGTTTCGCCGAAGGAAGTGAACCTGAACAAGATGACCTGGAACGAGACCCGTGAGTTCACGGCCCGGGTCTCTTCCACGGTCCAGAAGGACTGGGAGATCCTCGCGATGGACGACGCCGGCGAGGCGTTCGACGTCAGTTGGGAGAAGGTCCAGAACGGCGAGAACACCAGTTACGTCATCCACGGCAAGTACTCGCCCGGTGACAGCGAGCACGCCGGCGGCGGGGTGCTGAAGTTCCGCACCAACGTCAACGGCACCGCGACCTTCAGCCTGCGCGTGCTGGCGTTCGTGCAGGGGCCGCTCGAGGTCAAGCCGGGAGGTTTCCTGACGCTCGGGCTGATCCGCCGCGGCAAGCCGATCAGCAAGAAGGTCGAGTTCATCCCGAACGACGGCGTCGATCTGCAGGCGACCGAGTTGGTGTTCGAGAAGACCAGCCTGGCGAAGGAGTTCATCCAGGCGAAGCCGTCGAAGGACGGCAAGAAGCTGGTGATCGAACTGTCCGTCTCCGACAATGCGCCCAAGGGGCTGGTGCGTGGCGAGCTGGTGGTCAAGCTGAACCACCCCTTGGTCAAGGAGAAGCGCATCCTGTTCAATGGCTTCGTCCGGTAGGGGCTTCGTCCGGTAGGGGCGGCCGCCCGGTCGGGCACAGGGCGTAGCGAGGCGCGCCCGCCCGTGTTCTATGCCCTTATGGGCCGCGCCCCGGTATGTTACGGGAGAGAACGCTTATGGGCCGACAAGACCTCGCCAGCACGTTCACCGAGGACCAGCTCCGCGGCTTCATGAAGGCCATTCTGGCCGATGTCCAC
>DRKG01000361.1 GCA_011051855.1 bacterium
AGATCGCTGACGAAATCGACCAGCTCGTGCAGGTGTTCGAGGTTGTCCTTCACCAGGACCGCGACGAACCCGACCGGCACCGAGCGTTCGGCGGCGATCTTCAAGATGTCCTTCACGTTGCCGACGACGGTCTCGAAGTTGGCGCGGTCGCGCAGCATCTCGAACGTCTCCTTCTGCGGGCTGTCGAACGAGATCCATAGCTTGTGCACCAGATCCGCCATCTCGACGAACTTCTCGCCGGTCAGCAAGGTGCAGTTCGAATACATGTTCAGGTGGACCTCGTGCTCGCGGCACTTCTTCAGCACGGTCTTCCAGTCGGCGAGCAGCGGCTCCGACAGTGCCGACGGCGTCCACAGCGACATCGCCGGCAGCACCTCGTCGAGCAGCCGGATCGCGTCTTCCTTCTTCATCACCTCGACCGGCAGCCCGTCCGCCTGCTGGCACATGATGCAGCGCAGATTGCAGACGTTGTTGGGCGCGAACTCCAACCACGCCGGCTGCGACGTCCACTCCAACGCCTCGCTGGCGAGGTCGGCGACGACGGCGTAGTAGTTGCGCAGCTCTCGGACGATCTTGCTCATGGTCGGGCCAGACATGCTAGCCCCGACTGCGCAGGAAGCGGTGCCCCCGGTGCGCGGAATCCGCGCCCCCACGAGGCCGTCCGACGAAGGAAGGCGGATGCAAGCGCGCCGCCGGGGCGCCACCCGAGGTCATTCCAGGTGCTTGAGCGCAAGCTTCGCGATCCGTCTCGCCAGCCGGGTGGGGTCGATGTCGTCGCGGTTACACAGGCACACCACGACCAGATCCCGATCCGGAATGCGCAGCAGATCGGCTCCATACGCCGCCCACGCGCCGCCGTGCGAGATGGTGACCCGTTCGCCGATGCGGCCGAAGACGAGGCCAGCGCCGTAGTCGATCGCGGAACCGTCGTCGAGGCGGCCGCGCTTCGCCATCGCCTCCAGCAACGCCTGCCCCCCGACCCTGCCATGGCGGAAGTTGCGCGCCCAGATCAGCAGATCGCCGACGGTCGTGAATACGGCTCCGTCACCCGTCTGTTCCCAGTTGCTGAAGTGCCACCGCCACGAACCGCTGCTGCGCGAATAGCTCAGCGCGCGATTCGGCACCAGGGCCGTGCAATCCGCGTGGATGTGGGTGTGCGCCATGCCCAGCGGCTCGAAAATGCGTTCGCGTGCGAACTGCGGCAACGGCAACCCCGACTCGTATTCGACGACCAACGACAACAACAGGTAGTTGCTGTTCGAATAGGCCCAACGAGTGCCGGTGGCGAAATCCAAGCGCTCGACATCGCACAACACCGCCAACGCCTCGTCCATCGTCGTGCGATCCTCGTCATCGGCCCCGCGCTCTGCCAATCGGTCGATGTAGTCCGGCACCCCGCTGGTGTGCAGCATCAGATGGCGCAAGGTGACCGGATCGAAACAGGCCGGCAGTTCGTCGATGTGTTCCCGCACCCGGTCGTCCAGCGACAGGTCTCCCGACTGTGCGAGCAGCAGCAGACAGGCGGCCGTGAACTGCTTCGAGGTCGAACCGATATCGAATACCGACTGCGGTGTGAGCGCGACCGAACGCTCGAGGTCGGCGAGGCCGTAGGCCTTGCGCAGTAGCACCTGCTCGCCTACGGCGACCAGCACGGCGGCACCCGGCCGACCCGGTCGTCTGCAGTCCCGGAACAGGCGATCGACCGCCGTCTCGAACCCCGCCGGAGCCTGAGCCGGCAGACAGGTCGCGAGCAGCAGCAAGACAGCTCCCGGCGTGTGTCGCATCCCGGCCAACCTAACCCGGACTACGCAGGAAGCACCGGTTCCTGCATGGTCCGGGCCGACAGATCGCCGCTCGGACGACCGAATGCGGCTTCCGTACTGGCGGGAGCGCAGCCGTCGGGCAGGATCTACGCGCTGGGATCGTCACATGATTGCCACCAAACGCCACGACTACGTGCCCTTCGGCACCATCCACCTGCATCCCTCGATCGCGAACCATCGGCCGGTGAATCGCGAGAAGGTGCTGCACTACAAGGACGACATCCTGCGCAACGGCCTGCTCGAACCACTGGTCGTCTGGGAGCGCAACCACGGCGAGTACTTCCTGATCGGCGGCTTCCACCGGTTCCACGCGATCGACCTGATCCGCAAGGAGAACCCGGGCTACTACGACCGCGTCGACGTGCGCGTCGTCGCCGGCGAACTCGAGGAGATGCGCGCGCTCAACCTCAAGCTCAACGCCGACCGACTCGACGCGCGGCTGACCGAGTACTTCGACACGGTGGTGTTCCTGAACAACGCCAACTGGTCGAAGGAGCGCATTGCCACCTTCCTCGACCGCAGCGTTTCCTGGGTCGACGAGATCGTGCGCTTCGTGCCGTCGATGGACCCGCGGCTGCGCGCGCTGCTCGACGCCGGCAAGGTGTCGTGGTCGCGGGCGAAGGCCATCTGTCGAGCGGCCCTGCAGGCCGAACCGGGAAGAGAACGCGAGGTCGTCGACGCAGCGCTGGCGGAGATCGAGAACGGCCCGCAGGCGCGGCCGCGCCGCGTGCTGACACCCAAGTCGGCGAAGCGGCGACTGGCGGCGCACATGCAGCGCGAGCCGAACGCGACCTACACCGTCAGCGCGCAGGACCTGCTTTCACTGGTCGCACTGCTGGCCGGCTCGCGCGACCAAGAGCAGGAGCATCTCGAACGCGTGCGCGCGAAGTTCCCGGCGCTGATCGCCGACGAGGCCGCCGACTGACCACCCCGCCCCCATGCACACGCTGCACTACTTCGTCCACATCCCGAAGACGGCCGGCGTGACCGTGCGCACCTGGCTGCGTAAGGTGTTCGCACGCGACGAGGTCATCTTCGTCTACGACGGCAAGCTGCGCGAAGACCCACACGCACTCGCCTTCTCGCGCGAGGAGCTGCTGCGCCGCGCGGGGGAGCTGCCGGCGTCGCTGCGGGTCCTGTTCGGCCACTACATGTTCGAGCCGGAGTCCCTGCTGCACGACCGCTGCCGTGCGATCAGCCTGGTGCGCGACGCGCGCGCGCGCGTGCTGTCCTGGCGGCGCTACGTGCTCGCCAACGGCGCCGCGCTACCCGACCCGATGCTGCAGGATCTCGCCGCCCGGTTCGCCGAAGGCATGGGCCTCGCCGAGGCGTGCGCGCGCCACGGCGGCATCCGCGAACTCGACAACGGCATCACCCGCATGCTCGGCAGCCGCCGCGGCCCCGTCGGCGCGGTCGACGAGTCGGCTCTGGAACAGGCGATGCGCAACGTCGAACGCCATTTCGACTACGTCGGCAACATCGACTGGTTCGACGCCAGCATGCAGCGCATCGCCGAGGTGCTCGGCCGCCCCTTCGCGACCGTCGAGAGCCAGAACGTCTCCCGCGGCGGCCGTTCGCAAGCCGACGACGCAGCCGAGCTGAGCGACCGGGACGCGGAGTGGCTGGCGGCGCGCACGCAGTTCGACGAGCGCCTGGTGCGCTGGCTTGCCGAAAGATTCCGACCGTACTGAACCAGGTACAAACAACAACCCGACCGGGAAACGTGCCGCGGCGTATTTCCCGGTCGGGTTGTTGTTTGTACCGGGTTCGGTACGAAACTGGAGCGGGTGATGAGATTCGAACTCACGACCCTCACGTTGGCAACGTGATGCTCTACCACTGAGCTACACCCGCACACCAGAGTTGTCGTCGGACGCGGGAACTCTACCACGAACCGACCGGCGAACCGCCGATGGCCCGATCGAGGGTCGACCCCGCGAACGAGGGCGCACATTCGTATGGATCCGGCCGGTGGAAGTCAAGCGTCTCCATCCTCATCCTTTCAGGTTCCCACCATCCCCGGTGGCGCCCCCCCAGCGCATGCTCGATCCGATCCCATCGACGTTCCCGGCCGTGCTCGACCGCTGTGTGCGGCCGCGCGCCGACCGCGTGTTCCTGCCGCGCCGGTCGGCCCACGACCACACCCCGATCCCGTTCGCGCGCCTCGCGCGCGACGTCGATGCGCTGGCAGCGGCGCTGCTCGATCTGGGACTCTCGCGCGGCGACCACGTCGGCCTGGTCGCCGACAACCGCTACGAATGGCTCCTGTGCGACCTGGCGATGGCCAGCATCGGCGTCGTCGACGTGCCGCGCGGCTCGGACACAACACCGCACGAGCTCGCCTTCATCCTGCGGCACAGCGGCTGCCGCGCCGCCTTCGCCGAGAACGACACGGTCGCCCGCGAGCTGCTGGCGATGCGGAACGAACTTCCACAGCTCGAACGGGTGCTGGTGATGGCCGATCACACCGATCTCGCCGACGCCACCGCACTCGGCGACCTGCTGGCGCGCGGCCGCGAGCGGCAGGCCGAGCTCGCCACCCAGCTCGCCACGGCCCGCGACGCGGTGCAGCCGAAGGACCTGTTGACCATCGTCTACACCAGCGGCACCACCGCCGAGCCCAAGGGCGTGATGCTGACGCACGCGAACGTGCTGTCGAACGTGCACACCTGCCTGGACATCCTGCACGTCACCGAGAACGACCGGTTCCTGTCGGTGCTGCCGGCGTGGCACATGTACGAGCGCATCATGGACTACTTGGCGCTCGCGGCCGGCGGCGAACTGATCTACACCGATCGCCGTCGCATCAAGGACGACTTGCAGCGGACCGCGCCGACGATCTTTGCGGCGGTGCCGCGCATCTGGGAGATGCTGCACGACGGCGTCGCCAACCACGCCGCCCGCTTGCCGGGTCTGCAGGGCGCGCTGTTCCGCCGCAGCCTGCGACTGTCGCGCCGGGTCGGCGCCGGCAAAGCCGGCTTGCTGCAGCGCCTCGAACACAAGCTGCTCGACCGGCTCGTGAACAAGAAGGTGCGGAACAACCTCGGCGGGCGACTGCGGCTGTGCGTCAGCGGCGGCGGCGCCCTGCCACGGCACGTCGACGAGACCTTCCTCGGCATGGGCGTGCCGATCCGCAACGGTTACGGCCTGACCGAGACCAGCCCGGTCGCGGCGGTTCGCCTGCCGGAGCAGCTCGAGCCCGGCCACATCGGGCCACCGCTGCCGCACACCCGGATCGAGCCGCGGCGGCCGGACGGTTCGGCGTGCGCTCCCGGCGAGACCGGCGTGCTGTGGATCAAGGGGCCGCAGATCATGCGCGGCTACTACCGAAACGAAGCGCGCACACGCGAGGTGCTCGACGCCGACGGCTGGTTCGACAGCGGCGACCTCGGTCACGTCGATGCGGACGGCAACGTCTGGATCACCGGCCGCAGCAAGGACACGATCGTGCTCGTCGGCGGCGAGAACGTCGAGCCCGAGCCACTCGAGACGCTCATCAAGACTTCGCCGCTGATCGAGCAGGCGGTGGTCGTCGGCCAAGACCAGAAGAGCCTCGGCGCACTGCTGGTGCCGATGCAGGATGCGCTCGAACAGGAAGTCCCGCGCGAGCAGTGGGACGTGCGCGACGGCTTGCTGCGCAGCGACGCCGTGCACAAGCGCTTCCGCCGCGAACTCGACCGCCTGATCACGCGCGAGAACGGCTGCCGACCGTGCGACCGGATCGCGGCGCTGCAGGTGCTGAGCGAACCGATGACACCCGAGAACGGCCTGCTGACGCAGACACTGAAGGTCCGCCGCCACGTGGTAGCCGAACGCTATCGGGACCAGATCGCCGAGCTGTTCAAGCGCGGCTGAGCGGCAACGGCCGCGGACGCCCGTTCGGGCGCGGCCGCACCCGGGCCAACAGCCCGGCGAGCCAGTCGCCGGCGAGTCGACACGACTCGGCCAGTGGGCGGCCGTTCGCGAGGTGGCACGAGATCGCGGCCGCCAGAGCGCAGCCGGTGCCGCGCACCTCGCCGCAGGCAAGACGCGGGCGCGCGAAGCGCTGCGGCGGTTCTCCCGCGAGCCAGAGCTCGTCGACGACCTCGTCGCCGTCGACGTGCCCGCCCTTCCGCAGCACGGCGCCGACCCCCGTAGCCAGCAGGTTCGCGGCGTCCCCGGCAGCCAGCGCCGCCAGCTCGGGCGCGTTCGGGGTCACCAGCGTCGCCAGCGGCAGCAGCCGTTCGCGATAGGCGCGCGCCAGTTCGGTAGGGGGCGCAAAGCCGCCCGCCGTGGCCGACAACACCGGATCGACGACCACCGCGGCGTGCTCCGCGAGGTCGCGCAGCACGGTCGCCAATGCTGCGACACCGGCGACGCAGCCGACGAAGCCGACCTTGATCGCGCCGACCGCACCATCGGCGAGCACCGCCTCGAGCTGCGCCTGCCACAGCCGTTCGTCGACCGCGCGCGCACAGCGGAAGCCCTGCTGGTTCTGCACCGTGTTCGCGAGCGCGATCGGCAACGGTTCGCCGGCGTGCATCGCGACCACCGCGGCATCGAGGGTGAGCCCCGCGCCGCCGCTCGGATCGAGACCGCCGAACAGCAGCACGCGCGCCATCAGAACACGTCGACCAGCGCGCCGAACACCTCGCGGCCGGCGACCCGAACCACCAACTGCTGCGGCCCGGTCGGCTGGTCGTCGGCGACGTGCACCGTCAACTCACGCGGAGTCGCGCGACCGATCGCCAGCGAACGGCCGCCGAGTGAAGCGTGCACGTCGTCCAACAGCGGCAGCAGGCACGGCAGCCGCAACCAACTGTCGCGGGCGGCCGAGGCCGGCGCGGCGAACACGACGCCACGACCGAGCACGGCGGCGAGCGTGGCATCCCGGTCGATCGTGCTCAGCACCCCGTCCCCATCGACGTCGGCAAGCGGATCGGCCTGGCCGAGGCGGGCGGCGACGCGGCGC
>DRKG01000362.1 GCA_011051855.1 bacterium
GCAGGTTGCCGCCGTTGAGGCCGCCGAAGAGCACGACGACTTGGCGCACGCTGTCGTAGACCATGGCGTGATGGCTCCGTGCTCCGGGGGAGCCGATGCCTGTCCGCAGGGTCCAGTCGGTGCCGTCCCATTCCCACGTCTCGGCGAGGGTGGAGCCATCATATCCCCCGAAGAACACGCACACGCCCCGCGCGCTGTCGTAGGCCATGGCGCCGTGTCCCCGCGGGCCCGGCGCGTTCGAGGGCGATCGCTGGGTCCAATAACTGCCGTCCCACTCCCACGTGTCGTTCAGCGTGCCGCCGAACAGCACCACGACCTGCCGGGCCGCGTCGTAGGCCATAGCGTGCCCGCTGCGCGCGCTGGGCCCGGGCACGAACTGCGGCGCGGCGACGACGCTGCCTAGGAACCACCACCCGACCAGGGCGGCGACGACGAAACGAGATGTGCTCATGGATCCTTCCTTGGCGCCGCATCCCCGCGCGGCTGCCCGGGCCGGATCCTATCGGGGGCTGCAGCGGTGCGCAAACGCGCGGCGGCTCAGCAGCGGCAACCCGTCGCCCCCTAAGTCATCGCCGCGACCGTGCCGACTTCTTCGATACCGCCGCGCGCGCGCGCTTGCTGCGGTGCTCCCGCAAGGCTGCCTGCACGGCGGCGTCGGCGCGGTCCATGCGCAGCAGGGCGTCGGCGGCCGAACGCGTGTTGGTCGCGCCGATCGCGAGCAGCAGCATGCGGCGGTCGGCGTCCTTGGCGACGAAGCGCAGCCGCGCCAGCAGCTTGTCGGCCGCCCCTTCGCCGTGCAGCACGTTGCCGATGCGGCCGACGCAGCGTGCGTAACGCAAATCCGTGACCGGTCCGAGCGACACCGCGAGTGCGTCGAGCAGGCCGTCGATGCGTTGCTCGCAGCACAGTTCGGCCAGTGCGATCTTGTAGTCGATGTCGTCGACTTCGCCGGACGCGCGCGCGACCAGTTGCGTCCAGTGCACGCCCGACAGTTTGCTGCGCAGATCGCCGCGCTCGGTGAGCAGGCGGGCGACTTCGGTGCGGACCGGTGCCGGCGCGGTGATCGCCATGTGGGCCAGTGCTGCGGCGGTGATCTCAGGAGAGGTGCCGCGGTCGGCGTCGGCGAGCACGCGGGCGAAGCGCACGACCGGATCCTGGTCGACGTCCTTGCCGACCAACGGATGGCTGCCGGCCCAGCCGACCAGCTTGTAGTAGGGGCCGCCGTCCGTCGGCAGGCCGAGCCGCTCGGCGACGGCGCTCGCGTCCTGCAGGCAGAACAGCCGCGACTGCCGCGGCGTCGGGCGGATGTGCAGCGACAACTGCGGCCAGTCGATCACCGTGACCGCCCGGGCCTGGGTCGCGCCGCGCACGTGCGCGATCACCTGCACGCGGTGCAGTGCGACGTCGCCGTGTGGGCGTTTGCCGACCTGGCGGCCGACCAGCACGGCGTCGGCCTGCAGCAGGCCCCGGCGCAGGTCTTGGGCACTGGCGATGGCCGTCAGGGCCAGTGTCGAAATCAGGATCGGGAAGGTGCGCATGTCAGTTGCCGTAGAACACCTGCTCGCGCAGGTAAGCCAAGTTGAGTGTGTTGAACGCCGAGTTGGTGTCGGTCGCGTTGGTGTAGGACAGCGAGGGGCTCATCACGTTGGTCGAACCTGACGGGAACAGGCTGGTGTTGCGGATGTGGCCGTCGGCCGAGCCGGGAAAGTTGGTGGAGTCGTTGCCGTAGAGGCCGGTCGGCATCGCGCCGTTCTGGACCAGGCCGACCGAGTGGCCGCATTCGTGGGCGACGACCGTCGCCGTGAACCGCGCGAAGTCGGCGATCGCGGTGTCGATCGCATCCTCGCGCGCGTCGCCGACGAGGCCGAGCAGGCGGCTGCCGTCCTGTGTGTCGTCGCCGATCGGCGTGCCGCCGAGCACGCTGGCGAAGTCGTCGAACGTGGTGCGGAACGTGCTCGACGCCGATGACCGCAGGCCGGAATCGACGATCGTGTGCAGGAACACGCCGAGTCGCTGGTTCTGGAAGTCGGTCAGGGTGTTGTCGTTCTGGGTCGTGTTCGATGGATCGAAGATCGCCAAGCCGAGCACCCCGGACGTCGTCGACGCGCCGGCGATGCTGATCTGCGAGTAGCCGAGCGACGCGTAGGGCACGCTCGAACTGGAGAAGGTTCCGCTCGGTTGCGTCAGCGTCCACGACACGTTGGCGCCCGCGTAGTAGATCGCGAGATCGAGCAGCAGGGTCGTCTGGAAGCGGTTGATCACCACCTGGTTGCTGTCGGACGAGCCTTGCACGTTTGCGATCGGCGTCGCCGTGGTCAGTCCGAGCACGCGCAGCAGGTCTTCGAAGTCGCTGGTGCCGTTGGGGTTGACGTTGACGTCGACCCGGAAGCCGGAGCCGCTGGGCGTCGTCGAGTAGGACTCGAGGTCGCGCGAAAAGTCGAGATACCAGAGCTGGCTCGGGTTGGCCGCGGTCTCGAAGGGCTGCAGTGCGTCGGTGAACGCCTTCACCGTGGCCGCGAACGTCGACGGCGTCGACGACAGGCCGGAGGCGTCGACGACGATGCAGGTGAGCGTCAGCGGGCCCTGCGGGAACGTCACGTTGCTCGGGATCTGGTAGCTCGCGGCGGTGTTGTTGGCGCTGACCTCGGTGAGGAACGCGCGCAGATTCGTGCCCGCCGGCTGCGTGCCCTGTGCGGTGCCGACTGCGACGTTGGCGGTGATCACCGTCTGCGCGGTGGCGATGCCGCTGTTGTCGGAGTATCCGAGGTCGATCGTCCAGCCGTTCACCGGCACCTGCAGCGTGCCACCGGCGGCGCCGGTGCCGTTCAGCTCGCCGTCGATGCCGGCGATCGTCACGTTCGAGATCGTCGGTGCGACGCCGTCGCTGGTGCCGATCGTGACCGGGCTGCCGCCGGCCGCGGGCGCGGTGGTGGTGCCGCCGACGACGTCGTTGCCGGCTGCGAGCGCGATCGTGGTCGAACCCGGAGTGAACGTCACGCCCGTGCCGAGGGTGATCGTCAGCGAGTTGTCGCTGACCTTCGTCGGGGCGGTGGTGATGGTGCCGAGCGAACCGCTGCCGGACAGAGTCACGTCCTCGTCGGTCAGCAGCTTGCCGGTGACCAGCGAGATGTCGGTCGAGAATGCGAGCAGCAGCGTGTCGCCGGCGGCCGGCGTCGCGCCCGCGCCGACGAACGCGGCGGTGACGATCACCGGCGTCGCCGCGCCGGAGCCGCCGCCACCGCCGCCACCGCTGCACGCGGCCAGCAGCAACGACAGGCTCAGAGTGAGAAAGCGCTGCGGTGCAATCCTGTTGGTTCCGATCATCTCAGCATGAAGTGGGCGTTGTGGGCGGCACATCGATACGTGTGGGCGGGCGCTGCCACCCCGCGCGCGATCGGCCCCGACGGCCGCCCGCTGCGCAGGCCGTGGCGAAAGCGCTCCGAGCGCGCGATCGTGGCAGCGGCCCGCATCCGCGCGGCGCGGCCACAGGCCTTCTGGCCAAGGTTGCTCGGGTGGGCTTGCATCGGGGTCGCGTGCCTGTTCGCGGCGGATCCGCAGTGGCCGTTGCCACCGCATGTTCGTGTATCGGCCGCCACCCGACCAGGGCCTGAGTCGTCGCCGGTTTCCATGCGCGACATCCCGGCGCCTTGGTATGACGTCGCCGAAGGCGAGTTCACGTTCGACCTCGCCGTGTTCGACGGCCCGATCAGCCTGGTCGTGTTGCAGGAAGACTTCCGCTTCGTCGGCCGGGTCGATGGCATCGAGCAGTCGGTGTGGCCGGTCGCGGACGAACTGCTCGCGGGTCTCGAACCGGGCGCTGTCTACATCGCCTACAGCGAGGGGACGGTGGCTGGCCAACTCCGCCGCAGCCCGTCGATCGCGTTCTGGCGCCACTGACGCAGAACCCCCGATGGCACCGCTCCGGCGCGTGTTGTCTCAGTCCTAACTCAACTCAGAGTAAGGGGATACCGAAAAACACGGTGCTGGAGGAAACCGCCTCCCGCAACCAGCAACTGGGACACACAGCGGATGATGAAGCTTGCGGTCGGTGAGGTCGTAGAGGGCTATCGGATCACTCGTTTCCTCGGGCGTGGGGGGTTTGCCTCCGTCTACCTCGCCCAGCACGAGCAGTCTGGCAGCAAGGTGGCGCTCAAGGTGGGCGGCATCTCCGGCGGTGGCCGGCAGGTCACGCGCCTGCTCGAGGTCACTTCGCGGCGCACTCCCGAGGGTATCAGCCCCGACGAGTTGCCGGCGGAGGCCATCTTCTTCGAGCCGCGCGGTGTGCGGATCGACTTGTTCGACGAGCGTGAAGTGCACGCGATGCTGCGGGCCGAGGGTGACCTGCTGGCCAGTTGCGACCACGAGAACCTGGTCGCGGTGCGCGACC
>DRKG01000363.1 GCA_011051855.1 bacterium
CGGAACAGACGTCGTAGTCGACCTGCACCGAGCCGCCCATGCCTTTGTGCAACGCGCCGCACGGGCAGGCCTTGATGCACGGCGCGTCCTCGCAGTGCTGGCAGGCCATCGGCACCATGATGCGCGCGAGTCCGCCCTGCGGCTTTTCGTAGTCGTGGTAGATCGTCTGGCGGATGTAGTTGCCGAGCGGCACGTCGTTCTCGGCCTTGCAGGCGACCTCGCAGCCATGGCAGCCGAAGCAGCGGCGCACGTCGACGACCCAGCCGAACTTCTTGCCGTCGTCGGGCGCCTGCATGCGGTCGCGCCAGTGCGCCTCCGCGAGGAACAGATCGGAGCGCACTTGCGACCGCGGATCCTGTGCGGTGGCACCACCGGCGGCGAGCGCGCCGACGGCGGCGGTGCCGGTCAGGAACTTTCGGCGGTCGACGCCCGCGGCGACGGCTTTCGACGGCGGCGAACAGGAGCACGGATCTCCCTTGCTGCAGTTGCGTGGTTCTTGCATCGGTGGTGATCGTCGTCCGGCTCGGTCGACGGGCACCGCGATCTGCAACTCACGGGGAGACGCAGCACGACCGTGCCACAGCCCATCGGCCGGAACTCGGTCAGCGGAACGGAGCGGAGCGCTGCAACGGGGCGCGGTCGGTGTTCGGTGGTTGCAGCGGCATGCTGCGAACGCTAGCGCGTGCTGCGCATCAGTCCAGTGCGATCCACGGTCCCGACGTGAGTCGGGAGTATTCTCCCCGAATGCGCGGATCGTTCACGGAGACCCTTCTGCTCGCCGTCGTCTTGGCCGCCGTCGCGGCAGGGCAGGAACCCGCACAGGAGCCGCGCATCGCCGACGGCGTCGAGCCGCGCGTCGCGGCGGCGTTCGAGCGGGCCTGGCGCCGCCTGCCGGACGAGTGGCGGGAGCAGCTCGCCGATGTCACGCTGCATCGCGCCCGTTCGCTCGGTGTGCCGGCCGATGCGTCGATGGGGGCGCGCCTGCTCGATCGGGCGGCGCTGGCGTTCTTCAGCAACGTCCGGCGGCGCATCGTGGTCACCGATGCGGGGGTGCACCGGCGGCCGAGCTGGCAAGGCGCTGCGCCGTCGCGCGAACGGATGGCGACGTTCCTGCTGGACGAGATCGGCTACGACGTGCCCGGCTCGCGTGCGCGGGCGGTCGAGTTGGCCTGGGCGCGATTCGTCACGTCGGTCTACGGCTGGCGTGACCAGGCGGCGCCCGAGCCGCTGCCCGCGGTGGGCGCGGTCGAGGTGCTCGACCGTTTCCTGGTCGATGGTGTGCGGCGCTCGCTCGGTGGCGACGTGCCGCTCGAACAACTGCTGTTCCACGAGCTGGCGCACGCGGTGCAGAACCACCTGCAGCGCATGACGGCGCACATGCGGACCTGGGGCTCGTTGTCGGGCTGGCGCGAGCCCGACCACGACCGCGTCGCCGATGGTTTCTCGGGGGGCGTGTTTGCCAGTGAACGCCCGATCGTGCTGATTCGGCTGTTGCTCGACCTGCCGCGCGGCGCCTCGATCTATGTGCCGCATCGCGGGGCCTGTTTCGTCGATCGCTATGCGCGCTTCGACCTGCGCGAGGACTTTGCCGAGTGCGCGCGATGGATGGCCTACGATCCCGGCAAGCTCGCGGACGCGGCTCCGGCGAAGTTCCTGTTCCTGAACGCCCTCGGTTGGAGCGGGCGCCTCGACACGGGCCGCACCGGGCCGCTGTGGATCGACCTCGAACGGCTGCGGCGGCCGAGCTGGCGGCGGCGGGTCGTCGCCGGTGCGATGGCGTTGCTCGCGGATGGATCCGATGCACCGGCTCCCGATCCGTTGACGGTTGCGGCGATCCTGCGTGCGCACGCCGCGCTGCTGCACGCCGACGATCTACCGCCGGCCTTTGCGCCGATCGAGGCTGCGCGCGACTTGCCGCCGGAGTTGCGGCAACGGCTGTCGTCCGAGCAGTTCACGTTCCGCATCGACGGTCGACCGCGGCAGCCGGCGCCGGCCGGGATCATGGCGCGGTGGGACGAAGAACTGTGCACCTGGATCGAGCATCGTGAGTTCGTCGAAGGGTTGGAGGTGCTGCTGGATCCGTCCGCCGACGAACTGCGCGCTCGTTATCGCGACGAAGTGCTGGCCGAGGCCGGCGCCGACCGACGCGAACGCGCGTTCGATCGCTTGCTGCCGATGATGAAGGGCGCGTTGCCGGCGTCCGAGTTCCAGCAACTGTGCCGCGCGGAGGCCGAGTGGCACGCGGTCCTCGGGCGGCGTTTCACCGCGAAGCGTTACGAGCTCCTCGCCGGCGTGTGTCGGCGCGATCAGCTCGCGGCCTGTTCGCGCTTCTTGCGCGAGGCCGAGGGCGCCGACTATGCAGCCGTCGAGCTGGCGTCGGCGATCGCGGTAGCCCATGCCCAGGCCGGCGATCGCGATGCCGCGCTGGCGGCGGCGCGCGCGATTCCGGGTTCGAGCTGGGGAGCGTTCCGGCGCGTCGAGCAGTTGCTCGCGAACGGCGCCCGTGAAGCCGCGCTGCGCTGCGCCGCGTCGGTCGAATTGCCGCGGCTGCGTGGATACCTGCGGCGGCGGGTGCTGGGCAGTGGTCGCTGATAGGATGGCGGCATGAAGCCGTTGCGCATCGCCGTCGCGATTCTTTGCGCCTGTGCCGCCGTGGCCCAGGCCGACCACCGTCGGTCGCAGTCGCCGGTCAAGGACCAAGGCAATCGCGGCACCTGCGTGGCGTTCGCGATCTGTGCCGCACTCGAGACGTTCCCGGGCGTGCCGACCGACCTCAGCGAACAGTTGCTTTATGCGACCGTCAAACGCCACCAGAACGACATCGACAAGTGGCTGCGTCGGGCTGGCATGGATCCGCAGATGCAGGCCGGCAATACGTTCGAAACCTACGTGCCGCTGTTTGCGCACGTCGGCACCGCACACGAGGCGTTTCTTCCCTACAACCCCGACCCGGTGAAGCTGCCGGCCGACGTGCCGGATGAGATTCGGCGGTTCCTCGAGCTGTCGCAGATCACCGAGCGGGCGCTCGGTGAGCTCCGCGACGCGGCGGGTAAGTACGGCTTTCGCACCGAGGACTGCAAGGTGCTGACGGCCGAGGAAGTGCGCGACGTGGCGCGCATCCAGCGAGAACTCGACGGCGGTCGACTGGCGATCCCGGTGACCTACGCGATCTACGCCCCGAAGTGGGCGGCCGCCGACGACGATCCGAAGCGGCTGCGCACGGCGATCCACCCGGGGTCGATGTATGCCTACCGGCTGCCGGGAACGGAGCCGTGGCTGGACTACGGCGCGGTCAAGCTGCTGTTGGGGCCGGACAAGGACTTCGTGCGGGAATTGCTCGCCGGGCGCATCGAGGTCGCGCAGCACCCGGATCCCGATCCGCAGCAGTCGCTCTACGGCGGCCACGCGGTGACCATCGTCGGCTACGACGAGCACGGATTCCTCGTCAAGAACTCGTGGGGAACGCAGTGGGGGGATCGCGGTTACTGCACGGTCTTGTTCGACTACCACGCGCTGTTCGCGAACCGGGGGTTGTTGATCGACGACGTCTACATTCGCACGCCGCATTTGAGTCCGTTCGCGCAGAGCAAGGCAATCCGCACCGGCCGCCTGCGGCTCAAGGTCCAGCCGCTCGGCAGCGGGAAGGACGAGCGGCTCGAGTTCTCGACTTGGGCGCTCGAGCCCCGCGATCCGAACGTCGAAGTCGTCGAATACACCGTCGACGTGCGCGGTCGCGATGGTCGCTGGAGCAAAGTGACGACGCAGATCGTGCGCACCGGAGGTGTCGAGCATCGCGACGGGGCGCCGTTGCAACTGCGCGGGCCGTTGCTGCGCGAGCTGCGCGCCGGGCTCGCCGCGCGGGTGAAGGTGCGCTACGGCGGGGTGCAGGTCGATCCCGAGCGCCCGACCTTCCAGCGGGAACTCACCTTCGGTCCGTTCCGGACCGAGA
>DRKG01000364.1 GCA_011051855.1 bacterium
CAGCGATCTGCAGGCCGCACTGGCGCAGCTCCCGGATGCCGAACGCGAGACGCTGCTGTTGACGGCCGTGGAGGGCCTCGGCTACCGCGAGGTCGCCCGGATCCTCGGCTGTTCGCTCGGCACGGTCGCCGCGCGGCGCTGCGCCGCGATCGAGAGACTGCGCGAGAGGTTGTCGCGATGAAGAAGCATGAAGCACCGATCCCACTGCGCGGCATCGTCTGCCTACCGCGTTGGTTGATGGCGACCGGCGTCAGCCTGTCCGCCGCCTGCATGTTGGCGGGAGTCTGGTTTCTGGTCGCGGCATGCGTCTGGGCCGAAGGCCCCGACCAGCTCGGGAGTGCCCTCGGTGCCGGCCTCGGCTGTCTGGGCGGCGGCGCCGGCGGCATGTTCGGCACACTCGCCGACTGGTACCGCCGCCTTCCGGCACCGGTCTATCTGCAGCATCTGCGGCACGACGCACCACACCCGCTCTACCGCCGCGCGTTCTGGCCGGCCTTGCTCACACTGCTGGCGTGCCTCGCACTCGCACTCGTCTACGGCTGGTGGCCGTGGGTTTGGGCCCCGCTACAGGCATCCGCCATCCTCGCGTTCGTCGCCGGCACGGTCGAAGCGACGCGACGCCACGCGACGCGGCGCGCACGGGCGGTGTTTGCGCTCTACGCCGACGGTGCTCTCGACGCCGAAGACACCGCCGCAATCGACGACGCCCGCCGGCGCGACGAGCGCTTCGACCGCGACGTGCGGGAATACCTGGCGATCGACGGCGAAGTGCGCGCGCTCGTGTCGCCGTCAGAGTGATCCCACCGCCAGCACGAGCTTGCCCATCGCCGCCCGCGATTCGAGCAACCGGTGGGCCTCGGCGACTTCCGCCATCGGCAACACCCGGTCGAGCACGGCTCGAAACGTGCCTTGCTCGAACATGCGCAACACCTGCCGCAGGTCGCCCTTGCTGCCCATCGTCGAACCGAGGATCGACAAGCTCTTGAAGAACACCTGATGCAGCGACACCGCCACGTCGCCGCCCGTCGTTGCACCGCAGGTGACGACCCGACCGCCGCGCGCCAGACACTTCAGCGAACCCGCGAAGGTCGCTTCGCCGACGTGTTCGAATACCACCTCGACGCCAGCCTTGCCGGTCAAAGCACGCACCTCGGCGACGAAGTCGGTCGCTTGGTAGTCGATCACCACGTCGGCACCGAGAGCGCGCACGCGCCGGCATTTTTCGGCGCCGCCCGCGGTCGCGATCACACGCGCACCGAGCGCTTTGCCGATCTGCACCGCCGCCGAACCGACCCCCGACAGCCCGGCGTGCACCAACACGGTCTCCCCGGCACGCAGCTCGGCCCGGCGCGCGAGCATGTTCCACGCCGTCTGGAATACCAAGCACACCGACGCCGCCTGTTCAAAAGCCATCCCAGCCGGCTTGGGGGCGACGTTGGCAGCCGGCACGCACACGTACTCGGCGGCGGTGCCGTCGCGGCCTTCGCCGAGGATCTCGTAGCGGCGACAAAGGTGATCGCGACCGCTCTGACAGGCTTCGCAAGCTCCGCACGACACCCCGGGGAGGACCACGACCTCGTCGCCTTCACGCACTTGCGCGACCTGCCCACCGACCGCATCGACGACCCCACTGCCGTCGCTGCTCGTGACCAACGGCAGCGGGAAGGTGTGCCCCGGCACGCCGCGCCGCACCCAGGTATCGAGATGGTTGAGCCCGATCGCCCGCATCCGCAATCGCACCTGACCCGGCGCCGGCGTCGGGATCGGCCGCTCCTCCAGCAGCAACCGGTCCCAACCACCGTGCTCGCGAACGACGATGCAGCGCATGGATCCCATGCACCGCAGTATGCAACGTCAACTGCCCAGGCGCACCGTGTCGGCGAGGTCGTCGAGCAGTGCGCGCACGTCTTCGGCCAGGAACGGCTTCGCCAGCACCCGTTCGACAGCCACCGCCTCGGCACACTGCCGCACGTAGTCGTCGCCGTGGCCGCTCATCAACACGGCGCGCAACGGTCGCCCCAGTTCGCGCAGGCGACGCACCACTTCGGTGCCGTCGGCACCCGGCATGGTCAGATCGACGAAGGCGATCACCGGGCGATCGACGCTCAGGCCGGCCACGAACCGAACCGCCTGCTCGCCATCGGCGAACGCGTGCGAATCGACCCCGAGCCCCTGCAGCAGACTCGTCAAGGCATTGCGCACGATCGCCTCGTCGTCGACGATGACGATCTCGGCGTCCACATCCTGCAGCGTGCCAAGCGGAGGCGGCGACGGCGGCGGCGACGGAAGGATCACGGCCTCCTCGACGATCGGCAGGCGGATGCGGAAGCGGGTCCCGCGCCCGGGTTCGGAGTCGACGTGGATCTCGCCGTCGTGACGCCGCACGCCGCCGAACACGACGGCAAGCCCGAGGCCGCGCCCCGGGAACCTGGTGGTGAAGAACGGGTCGAAGATGCGGAGACGCACCTCCTCGTCCATGCCGGCGCCATCGTCTTCGATCTCCAACTCCGCGACGACGCGGCCGGAGCCATCGTCGGCTTCGACCTCGACCCGCCGGATCGCAATCGCAACGCGGTCGGCACCCGCCTCGTGCGAGTTCTGCACCAGGTTCAGCAGGATCTGCTCGAACTGGGCCCGGTCCGCGGACACCGCGACCTGCTCCGCAGCCGGCTCCAAGTGGATCGACAGCGAATCCTTCACCGAAGCAGCCAGAGTCGGCAGCATCTCACGCACGACTTCGTGCACGTCGAAGGTGGTTCGCTGCAGCGGCGCACCACCCGAATACGACTGCAGTTGGCGACACAACCGCGCCCCCTGCTGCCCCGCCGACAGCATCATCTCGGCGAGGTCGCGGCCTTCCTCATCACCGAGACGAGCCCGCAGCAGCTCCGCGCCACCGACGATGCTGGTCAGCAGGTTGTTGAAATCGTGCGCGATCCCGGCCGCCAACGTGCCCAGCCCTTCGGTGCGCTCGAGCTGCTGCATGCGCTCTTCCAGGTTCCGGCGCGCGGCCGTCACTTCCTGTAGTTCCTCGACCTTCTCGGCCAGGATCCGGTTGACCTCGGCCTGCCGGCGGCGAGCACGCCACGAGACCGTCAACAAGCTCAACAGCACGATGCCGCCACCGAGCGCGCACCACTTCCACATGGCGCGGGAGAACGCGGTGATCTCGAGTTCCTTCTGCCGCAGTTCGCGCTCGTAGTCGGCGTTGGCCCGTTCGGCCTCGGCGAGCTTCTCGGTGACGTCGAGGTAGCGCGCCAGTTCGCGCTCCTCTCGGCGCCCCACCGCGAGCAACTCCCGGTCGAGCTGCTCGGCGAGCTCCGAGTCCCCCTCCTTGACCGCGAGTTGGTAGCGGGTGAACAGCATCTCGGCCTCACTCTGCGACCAGCCGCGCCCGTTCATGATCTCCCGCTCCCGCTCGATCCACTCCCGCGCCCGCTTGGTCTCACCGGCCTCGATCGCCATGCGTGCAGCCAGGTCCATCGTCTGGATCAGTCCGGCTGCCAGGTGTAGGCGGGCGTATTCCCTTCCGGCCTTCTCAAGCAACAGCGCCGCCTGCGCCCGCTGGTCTTCGGCCATGCAGATATCGAACCTCACCATATGCAGCGCCGCCATGCCGCACACATCGCCGAACTCCGCAGCCATGCGTTCGACCTGCTCCAGCTTCCTGCGCGCACCGTCGACGTCGCCGCGCACCATCAGGCGGTCGACTTCGAGCAGCGTCATCGGGAGCCGCAGATGGGCGACCTCGTCGCCGGCACCGGCCTCCGCGGCCTGCTCCATCAGCCTGCGTACGGGGGCCAACCCACGGTCGTGCGCCGCGTGGGCGCAGACCATCGCCGCCACGATCCGGTAGTACCAGTCGCCAGCCTGTTCGAACAGCCGCTGGGCCTCGATCGCGGCGGCCAGTTCATCGGCGTGGCGGCCGGTCACGCAGAACTCGCGGGCCCGCATCAGGTGCGCAAGCCCGTGCACGCCGGGGTCGGCCCCGTCACCGGGGTCGGCAAAGCGGCTGTGCCAGACCTTCGCCTGGACGGGGCCCTCGCTGAGCGAAAGGGCGAATGCCGCGCTCGCCGCAGCGGCCGCCGCAACGTCGGGGACGGAATGCTCGCGAGCCCGCCGCCAGAGGTCCTGTGCGCGGGCCGCCGTCTCACGCAGGTCGACGTTGCGCCACGCATCGATCAGCGCCAACGTCGTCCGGTACCACGCGACACTGTCCGGTTCGAGCCGCGCGAGCTCCGACTCGAGGCGACGGATGCGGTGCTGCTGGGCGGTCGCCGACGCGAAGGTAGCGAGCACGCACACGATGGCGAAAAAGGCCCGGCGCATGGCGGCAAAGTATAGCGCCGCGCGCCGACCCAATCAGTCCGCCATCGAGGCGTACAGAAACCACGCGTGCTTCTCGAACATCGTGATCGTCGTGGTCAAGGCATCGACCGACTCGTCGTCCTGGAGCTCGATCGCGAACTGGTCAAACAGGGGCTTGCCGCAAGGCCGACACTTGCCCACGGCGGCAGTCGCCGCCACGATGCGCGACTCCGCGTGACCTACACCCCGATCAAGAAGGTTTGGATCGAAGAGGGCTGCATCTCGTGCAAGCTCTGCTCCGACATCGTGCCGCAGGTGTTCCTGGTCGAGGACGATCGGGACTGCGTGCTGCAACCCGAGGCGACCCGGCACTTCCTGCCGCTCGCCGAGGAGATCGAGCAGGCCGCCGAAGACTGCCCGGTCGAAGTGATCCAGATCGAGCGCGGCGCAGAGTAGCAGCCGGCACCCGACAGGTCAGCGCGCCGCAAACATGCTCGAACGTGCGCCCTCGACGATCTTGACCACACCTGGATGGCGAATGCGCCGTTCGGGCGAAATCGCGTAGTAGCGTTCGCGCACCCGATCGAGCTCGCCGAGCGCGCGCACGCCGTAGTTGCGACAGATGTGCTCCCTGGCCACCGTCGGCCCGGGGAACACACCGCGGCCCGCCTGGCCGAATACCTTGATCAGCGCCGCATCCTCGAACTCGCCGACCACCGTCGGCCGCATCCCGACCTCTTCGAACCACAAGTCGAGCGAGTTGCGAATCGCCGAAGTGCGCGACGGCATCAAGAACGGCGCTCCGGCGAGCGAATGCGGGAATCCGCGGCGGTACTTGCGCGCCAGCGTCGGCGCGGCGAACAACGTCGTCGTCGACTCGCCCATCAGGTGGTTGAACGCCCGGACATCGAGACTCGGCGCGACCGGGATGTCGGACAGCACCAGATCGAGTTCGTGCACGGCGAGCGCGGCGAACAGCCGGTTGGGCTCCTCCTCGCGACACTCAAGCACCGAATCCGGATCGGCATCGAACGCCGGCTGCAGCAACTGGAACGCGACCAGCTTGGCCATCACGTCGGCGATGCCGACACGGAAGCGCCGCGGCCGGTCCACCGAGCGACCGCGCAGCACGTCGACCAACTCACGACCGGTGCGGAAGATCTCTTCGGCGTAGCCCAACACCAGCTCCCCGGTGCTGGTGAGCTGCAGGTGCCGGCCGCGACGCGTGAACAACGGCCCCCCGATGAACTCCTCCAGCCGCTTCAACTGCATGCTGATCGCCGGCCGACCGACGCCGAGCTTGCGACTGGCCGCAGCGATGCCGCCCTCGCGCGCCACGGTCCAGAAGTAGTGCAGGTGGTGGTAGTTGAGCCATTCCATCGCGGATCCTCTACCGTCGATCCTATCGACGCTGCTGTTCATTGGAATGTGTGTGGCCGAACAATCGCCGATCGCCGATAACACCGTCGCCCGAACTTGGCCCCTCCTGAATGAAGCTCTTCCAGAACCTGCGCAACGACCTGCCCGCCGGCATCGTCGTCTTCTTCGTAGCCGTGCCGCTCTGCCTCGGCATCGCACTCGCAAGCGGCGCGCCACTGTTCTCCGGCCTGATCGCTGGCATGGTCGGCGGCGTCGTCGTCGGCATCCTGAGCGGCTCGCCGCTCGGCGTCTCCGGCCCGGCCGCCGGCCTCGCCGTCATCGTCCTGCACGCGATCGAGGCGCTCGGCTTCGAAGCCTTCTTGCTCGCGGTGCTGCTGTCGGGCGTGGTCCAGGTCGCGCTCGGCTTTGCCCGCGCCGGCGTGCTCGGCTACTTCTTCCCGTCGGCGGTGATCCGCGGGATGCTCAGCGGCATCGGACTGATCATCCTGCTGAAGCAGATCCCGCACGCGTTCGGCTACGACGCCGACCCCGAAGGCGACGTACAGTTCGTGCAGCCTGACGGCGAGACCACGTTCTCGGAGTTCCGCGCGATGCTCGACAACATCGACGGCAGTGCGTTCGCCGTCGCGATGATCGCGCTCGCCATCCTGCTGTTCTGGGACAACGTGCTCGCCAAGCGCGGCCGCTTCTTCCGGGTGATCCAAGGTCCGCTCGTCGCCGTGGCGTTCGGCATCTCGTTCCAGGCGGTCACCCAAGCCTTCGCCCCGTCCCTCGCGCTCGCCCCGAGCCACCTGGTGTCCGTGCCCGCGGCCTCGAACTTCGAGGAGTTCCTCGGCCTGTTCCGCTCACCCGATTGGTCTGCGATCGGCAGCGGCGCGGTGTGGATCATGGCCTTCACCATCGCCATCGTCGGCAGCCTCGAGACGCTGCTGTGCCTGGAGGCGACCGACAAGCTCGACCCACAGAAGCGCGTGACGCCGGCGAGCCGAGAACTGCTCGCGCAGGGCGTCGGCAACATGATCAGCGGCGCAATCGGCGGCCTGCCGATCACCCAGGTCATCGTGCGCAGTTCGGCCAACATCCAGTCGGGCGCCAAGACCAAGCTGTCCGCGATCATCCACGGATTGTTGCTGGTGGTCGCGGTGTTCAGCCTGCCGGGACTGCTCAACATGGTGCCGCTGGCGGTGCTGGCCAGCATCCTGCTCGTGGTCGGCTACAAACTGGCGAAGCCCGCCCTGTTCGCCACGATGTATCGCCGCGGCTGGGAGCAGTTCGTACCCTTCATGGTGACCGTGCTCGGCATCGTGTTCACCGACCTGCTCAGCGGCATCGCCGCCGGCATGGTGGTCGCGGTGTTCATCATCCTGCGCCGCAACTACCGCAACTCGCACTTCCTACACCGCCAGGAAGGCGAGCGCGGTGCGCGCCACAGCGTGCACCTGCGCCTGGCCGAAGAGGTCACCTTCCTGAACCGCGGTGCGATCCTGCGCGAACTCGGCCGCATCCCCAACGACACCGACGTCGTCATCGACATGAGCCGGTGCGCCAACGTCGACTTCGACGTACTCGAAGTCATCGAGGACTTCCGCGCCGGCGCCGGCGCCCGCGGCATCCGCGTAACGATCCTCGAACCGGGCAGCACCGAGGGCGCAAGAGAAGAAGAACTCGAAGCCATCACCAACTGAATCTGGAGAACGACATGCACACCCACTCCGCCGAAACCCAGGCCACGATGACGCCGGCCAAGGCGATCCAGTTCCTCAAGGAAGGCAACCAGCGCTTCCTCGCCAACCTGCGCGCCAACCGCGATCTGCAGCAACAGGTCGCGCAGACGCGCCAGGGGCAGTGGCCGTTCGCCGTCGTGCTCGGCTGCATCGATTCGCGCGCACCGGCCGAGATCGTCTTCGATCAAGGCATCGGCGACATGTTCAACGTGCGCATCGCCGGCAACTTCGTCACCGACGAGATCCTCGGCAGCCTCGAGTTCAGTTGCAAGATCGCCGGCGCCAAGCTGATCGTAGTGCTCGGCCACACCCACTGCGGCGCGATCAAGGGTGCCTGCGACGGCGTCGAACTCGGCCACCTGACGGACATGCTCGCGCACCTGAAGCCGGCGGTCGACGCCGTCGAAGAACCGCGCGACCCGGCCCTGCGCACCTCGCAGAACGCCGAGTTCGTGCAGCACGTCGCCCGCGAGAACGTCGAACGCATGATCCGCGAGATCTTCGCCCGCAGCGAAGTGCTCGCCGAGATGCTGACCAAGGGCGAAATCGACATCATCGGTGCGATGTACGACATCGAAACCGGCAAGGTGGAGTTCGCCGAACGCAGCGCGCTCAGTTCGTCACGCTGACGTTGAAGTACTTCGCCGCCGGATGGTGGCAGATCACGGCCGAGGTGCTCTGCTCCGGCACCAATTGGAACTCGTCGCTCAGCGTCACGCCGATGCGCGACGCCTCCAGCAGCCGCAGCAGCTTGTCCTGATCCTCGATATTCGGGCAGGCCGGGTAGCCGAACGAGTAGCGGCTGCCCTGGTACTGCTGCTTGAACAGCGCGTCGATGTCGGGCGCGTCCTCGTGCGCGATGCCGAGTTGCTGCCGCATGCGCTTGTGCCAGTACTCCGCCAGCGCCTCGGCCCCCTCGACCGACAGGCCGTGGAAGTGCAGGTATTCGTCGTAGCGGTTCTCGTGGAACAACCGCTCGCTCGCGCGCGTCGCGACCGCGCCCATGGTGACCAACGAAAAGCCGACCACGTCGAGTTCGCCGCTGTCCCGTTTGCGGAAGAAGTCGGCCATGCACAACCGGCGGCCGCCGGGCTGGCGTGGGAAGTCGAACCGACACAACTCGGTGCTGCGGTCGTCGGGGTCGAGCACGACCAGCGTGTTGCGTTCGCTGTAGCACGGCCAGTAGCCGTAGACCACACGCGGTTCGAGTGAGCCGTCGGTGCGCACCTTCTGCACCATTTCGCGGAACCGTGGCTCGACGGTCTCGGTCAAGAACCGTTCGTAGGCTTCGGCGCTGCGCTTGCCCTGCCGATACTGCCACTGCAGCCGGTAGAGCGCCTTCTTGTTCACGTACTGCAGCACCGTGCCGAGATCGAGTTCGTCCGGCGTGACCACGGCCGGACCCCAAAACGGCGGCGTCGGCACATCCGGAGCCGGCTCGACCCCGCTGTCGGCGTACTCGGTGAACGCGTGCTTCAGCAGCTCTTCCTTCTCGGCGCGCGTCATGCGCCGGTGGCTGACGATGCGCTTGTTGGCCCCGGCACCCGACACGGCGACGCCTTCGGCGACCGGCACCTTGGTCATCGGCTTGGCCTTCGCGCGCCCGGTCAGCTCGTCCATGATGTGCAGGCCGCTGAACGC
>DRKG01000365.1 GCA_011051855.1 bacterium
CGACGCGACCGCAAGGAACCCGTGCTCTGGGTCCTGTTCAAGGCATCGAGCGAGATCCGCAAGCCGGTGATGTACGGCACGCTCCTGGTCACCGTGGTCTATCTGCCGCTGTTCTTCCTGAGCGGCATCGAAGGGCGCCTCTTCGCCCCCATCGGACTGGCGTACATCATCAGCGTGATGGCGTCGCTCTTCGTGGCGCTGACGGTCACACCGGTGCTGTGCTACTACCTCCTGGGCCGGCGACTGCAGAACCGTTCCAGTGAGACCGAGTCACACGATGACTACGGGGGCTGGCTCGTTTCCAAGCTGCGCTCCGCGGCGGCTGCGGGCGTGCGCGTAAGCACCGGGCACATCGACCGCATCGTCGCCGTCTCCGTCGTGGCGTTCCTCGTCATGGGGGTCTTCCTGATGACTGCCGGGTCGACCTTCCTGCCACCGTTCAACGAAGGCACCGCGCAGGTGAACGTCGTCCTGCCGCCCGATTCGAGCCTCGAGACCTCGGATCGCTTCGGGCGCCGGCTGGAGCAACTGGTCGGCCAAGTGGACGGCGTCAGCAGCGTGGCACGCCGGACCGGACGCGCACCGGGCGACGAACATGCGATGCCGGTCAGTGTCAGCGAGGCCATCGTGAACTTCGACCCCGACTCCGAACGCTCGCGCGAAGAAGTCATCGAGGACATTCGCGACCGATTGGCGCTGGAGTTCCCGGGCGTGGCCACCTCCACCGAACAGCCACTGGCGCACCTGATGAGCGCGCTGCTGTCGGGCGTCAACGCCCAGGTGGCGATCAAGATCACGGGGCCCGACCTCGACGTCCTGCGTGATACGGCTTCTGAAGTGGAGGCGCGCATTCGGGCCATATCCGGCGTTCGCGACCTCTATACGGAACCGCAGGTCCTCATCGACCAGGTCGAGGTCAAGCCGCGCCGCACCGAGCTGGCCCGCATGGGCATCGACCTCGCCGCCCTCGCGGAGACCGTCGAACTCGCCATGGGCGGACAGGAAGTTTCGCGCCTGCAGGTCGGCCAGATCGCCTACCCGATCAAGGTTCGTCTCGAAGAGAGCGATCGCAAGGATCTCTCACAGCTTGCGGGACTGTATCTGCGGCGCGGCGACGACGCCCTGGCGCGGATCGACGACGTCGCCGACGTGCGCGTCTCCAAGACCCCCAACAATATCAACCGGGAGAACGTGCAACGCCGCATCGTCGTGCAGCACAACGTCGGCGGCCGCTCGCTCGGCGAAGTCGTCACCGAAGTCGAAGCGGCTCTCGAACCGGTTCGCCAGAAGTTAGCGGCCCTCCCCGGATACTCGATCCGAATCAGCGGTCAGTTCGAAGCCCAGCAGGAGGCCACGCGCCTGATCCTCGCACTGAGCGTGGGCTCTCTGCTGCTGATGGTGCTGATCCTGTACATGCACTTCCGCTCCATCCGGTTGGCGCTGCTCGTCCTCGTTACGCGGCCCATCGCCTTCATCGGCGCTGGTGCCTACGTAATCCTGAGCGGCCAGGTGCTTTCGGTCGCCACGCTCGTCGGGTTCATCGCGCTCCTCGGCGTCGCGGCGCGCAACGCGATCCTACTCGTCGACCACTATCTGCACCTGATGCGCGAAGAGGGCGAGTCCTTTTCCATCGACATGCTGGTGCGCGCCGGGCAGGAACGGGTCGTACCGGTCCTGATGACGGCGCTCACCAGCGGCATCGGCTTGGTGCCATTGGCACTCGCCGCCGACCAGCCGGGCCGCGAACTGCTGTATCCGGTCGCAACCGTGATCATCGGCGGCTTGGTCACCAACACCTTGCTCGACTTCCTCGTGATGCCGGGAATCTTCTGGCGTTTCGGCCGCTCAGAAGCCGAACGTCTGGCAGCAGTGGCCACGCACGCGGAAGACCTCGATCACGTTCGCGCGCAGCTTCTGCCAGCCGAACAGCAGGAGCACGATCTGCAACCCACGCTGGCCCCGGGCCAGACTCCACAAGCCTGAAACCCCAACAACCATGATCAAGACAGCCATCACCATCCTGGCCACGACCCTGTTTGTCGCCTGCTCGGGCGACGCCCACGACCACGACCACGGCGACTCCGGCCACACCGATTCCAACCATGCCGAGCCGCACGCGGACGGTGAGGGCGACGCTCACGGTCCGCACGGCGGTCACGTGCTCGAGGTCGGCGACCACGTTGCGCACCTCGAAGTCCTGCACGACGAAGGCGCCGGCAAGATCACGCTCTACGTCCTGGGCACGGACGGCAAGTCGCCGCTCGCCATCGAGAAGGCGCCACAGCTCAAGCTCTTGACTGCGGACGGCCCCAAGGCTCTCGACACGAAGGCCCAGGACGATTCCGGGTCGGTGTTCGCCGTGACCGACACGGCCCTGAAGGGCCAAGAACCGCAGGGGCGGGTCACCATCGTCGTGAACGGCAAGGTCTACAACCCCGGGCTCGAGCACGATCACGACCACTGAGCCGGCCGCCCCTCGCTGCGGCCTGCATCCGCGTTCCTGCGGGAATCCTTGACAGCCCCTTCCGGCGGCGACTAACAAGGCGCACGGTCCCCACCTCCGCGCATGGCCACGAAGAAGCAAGCAGGAACGCCCGTCGTGATCGTCGAGTCGCCCGCCAAGGCGCGCACGATCGGCAAGTACCTCGGTTCCAAGTATCGAATCGAGGCCAGTATAGGTCACATTCGCGACCTGCCGAGCACGGCTAGCGAGGTGCCCGCCCGGCTCAAGGGCGTGAAGTGGGCGAAGCTCGGCATCGACGTCGAGGACGACTTCAAGGCCCTCTACGTCGTCCCGGCGGCGAAGAAGGAGCACCTGAAAAAGCTGCGGGCGCTGGTCAAGAACGCCCCGGTCCTGTACCTCGCGACGGATGAAGACCGCGAGGGCGAATCGATCTCGTGGCACCTGCTCGAAGAGCTGAAGCCGAAGTGCGAGACCCGCCGGCTGGTCTTCCACGAGATCACCAAGAGCGCGATCCTGGCGGCGCTCGAACACCCGCGCGAAATCGACATGGACCTCGTCGAGGCCCAGGAGACCCGCCGGCTGGTCGACCGCCTATACGGCTACACCGTATCCCCACTGCTCTGGAAGAAGGTCAAGCCGAAGCTCAGCGCCGGCCGCGTGCAGTCGGTCGCCGTGCGGCTGATCGTCGAGCGCGAGCGCGAACGCATGCGGTTCGTGCCGGCGGACTACTGGAGCCTCGAAGCGACCTTCGTCGGCGGCGACCGCGGGATCACCTTCCCGGCCAGCCTGCACACGATCGGCGACCGGCGGGTCGCCTCCGGCCGCGATTTCGAGCAGGAGACCGGCAAGCTCAAGGACGACGGCAGACTCAAGGACGGCGGGGAAGTGACCGTGCTGACCGAGGAGATCGCCACGTCCCTGGCCGACGAACTGGACGGCAAACCGGCGCAGGTCGTCAAGGTCGACCAGAAACCCTACACCGAGCGCCCCTACCCGCCGTTCACGACCTCGACGCTACAGCAGGAGGCGGCGCGCAAGCTGCGGTTCGCCGCCCAGCGCACGATGCGCGCGGCCCAGCGCCTCTACGAAAACGGCCTCATCACCTACATGCGCACCGACTCGACCACGCTGTCGACGCAGGCGATCGCGGCGGCGCGCAAGCTGATCGCGGACGAGTTCGGCGCCGACTACCTGCCGGCCGAGCCGCGCACCTACGCGACCAAGGTCAAGAACGCCCAAGAAGCACACGAAGCGATCCGGCCCGCCGGCGACGCGTTCACGCACCCGAGCGACCTCCCCGGCGACATGGGCCCGGACGAGCAGAGGGTCTACGAACTGATCTGGCGGCGCACGGTCGCGTGCCAGATGAAGGACGCCAAGGGCCAGCGCACCACGATGACGCTGTCGATGCCGACCGCCGAGCACGGCGAGGCGCGCTTCACCGCCACGGGCAAGACCGTCGACTTCGCCGGCTATCGGCTGGCCTACGTCGAGGACCTCGACGACACCGATGCCGAGGCCGCCAAGGCGGATGCCGAACGCGTGCTGCCCAACCTCAGGGCGGGCCAATCGGCGGACACCCGCGAACTCACGCCGAACGGCCACACCACGCAACCTCCTGGTCGCATCACCGAAGCCGGCCTGATCAAGGAACTCGAAGCCCGCGGCATCGGGCGCCCGTCGACCTACGCGGCGATCATCGAGACGATCGTGCGGCGCGAATACGTGTGGAAGAAGGGTTCGGCGCTGGTGCCGACGTTCACCGCGTTCGCGGTCGTCGACCTGCTCGCGCAGTATCTCGGCTGGCTGGTAGACTACACGTTCACCGCCAAGATGGAGGACGATCTCGACGAGATCAGCAACGGCCGCCAGCGCCGCACCGACTACCTGCGACACTTCTACCTCGGCAACGGCAGCCCCGGCCTCGCCGATCGCATCGAGGCGGTGCAGGAAGACATCGACCCGCGGCGGATCTGCTCGATCCCGCTGGGCAAGAACGAGGACGGGGAGACCGTCGAGGTGCGCGTCGGCCGCTACGGGCCGTTCTTGTCGTGCGGGGACAAGCGCGCCCCGGTGCCCGACGAGACCCCGCCGGACGAGCTGACCCTGGCGCGCGCAATCGAGCTGATCGCCAAGGGCGCCGAGGGCCCCAAGCAGCTCGGCACCGACCCCGAGACCGGCCTGCCGGTCTACGTGCGCGTCGGCCGCTTCGGCCCCTACTTCCAACTCGGCGACGCCCCCGCCGTCGAGAAGGGCAAGAAGCTGAAGAAGGAGGACAAGCCGAAGATGGCGTCGCTGCTCGCCGGTATGGATCCGGAGACGGTGACGCTCGCCGATGCGCTCGCGACCCTCGCGCTGCCGCGCACGGTCGGTGTCGGCAAGCCTCCGCTCGCCGAAGAGCCCGACGAGCTGCCGCTCCTGGCGACCAACGGCCGCTACGGCCCATACCTCAAATGGGGTTCGGACACGCGCAGCATCCCGGCCGGCGGCTCGCCGCTGACGATCACGATGGAGGAGGCCGTCCAACTGTTCTCCCAACCGAAACAACGTGGGCGCCGCGCCGCCGCGCAGCCGAAGAAGGAGCTCGGCGAACACCCGGAGTCGAAAGCGCCGATCAAGCTGTTTGACGGCCGGTACGGCCCCTACGTCTCGGACGGCACCACCAACGCCTCGCTGCCGAAGGGCGAGAGTCCTGAGGAGCTTTCGCTGGCTCGAGCCGTCGAACTGATCGATGCGCGCGCGGCCAAGGGCCCGGCCAAGAAGAAGAAGAAGGCAACCAAGAAAAAGGTCACCAAGAAGAAGACCGCCAAGAAGGCCTCGAAGAAGGCGGCCAAGAAAGTCGCCAGCAAGAAAGCGCCCACCTGACCGCGCGGACACGGGTGTCGGCCACAGAGCCACCTTGGCTCGCCACCGGCGATACCACATGATCCCGGCATGCCGTCCGTGCAGCCCCCCAACGTCGATTCCATCGACCCGACCCTGGATCTATTCGCCGAGATCGACCGGCTGCGTGCAGAGCGCAAGGCGGTGATCCTGGCGCACTACTACCAGGACCCGGACATCCAGGACGTCGCGGACCACCTCGGCGACTCGCTCGACCTCGCCAAACGCGCGCGCGACGCCAAGGACGCCGACGTGATCCTGTTCTGCGGAGTGCACTTCATGGCCGAGACGGCCAAGATCGTGAACCCGGCCAAGACGGTGGTCCTACCCGACCTCGCCGCAGGCTGCTCGCTCGCCGAACAGTGCCCGGCCGACAAACTGCGCACCTTCAAGGCGCAGCACCCCGATCACTACGTGGTCATGTACATCAACTGCAGTGCCGCGACCAAAGCCGAAGCCGACATCATCTGCACGTCGTCCAACGCCGCCAAGGTGATCGCCTCGGTGCCGGCCGACCGCCCGATCTTGTTCGGCCCGGACAAGAACCTCGGCGCCTTCCTGATCAAACAGACCGGCCGCAAGATGGACCTGTGGCCGGGCGCCTGCATGGTGCACGAGACCTTCAGCTCGCAGAAGATCGCCGCACTGAAGGCAGCCCACCCCGATGCAAAGTTCATCGCCCATCCGGAGTGCGAGGAGCACGTGCTGGCGCTTGCCGACTTCGTCGGCTCGACCTCAAAACTGCTGGCCTACGTGCAGCAGGATGCGACGCCGAAATACATCGTCGGCACCGAGACCGGCATCCTGCACACGATGAAGAAGCACGCGCCCGGCAAGCAGCTGATCCCGGTGCCTTACGAGGATCGCACCGCCGCATGCCAGGGCTGCAACGCCTGCCCGCACATGAAGCTCAACACGATCGAGAAGATCTACCTGGCGCTGCGCGATCTGGAGCCACGCATCGAAATGCCGGCGGAACTGCGCGAGCGCGCCCGGCTGCCGCTCGATCGCATGCTGGCGATCCGTTGACCGGAATCGCCGGGGTCGTGCATCGCGCCCGCCGCGATGGCAAACTCCCGGTCGCATGGCGAACTCAGGCGCAGGCAATCCTCTCGGCGACGAACTCCGCTCGGCGCGTTCGGCCGAACCGTGCGTGTTGGTCATCTTCGGCGCGACCGGCGACCTGACCAGGCGCAAGCTGGTGCCCTCCTTGATGGGGCTGCGCAAGGACGGGCTGTTGCCATCGACCTTCGCGGTGGTCGGCTTCGCGCGCCGGCCGTGGACCGACGCATCGTTCCGCGAGGTGCTGGCGGATGGCGTGCGGCAGTTCGGCCGCCCGGAGACCAGCCGTCACTTCGAAGAACTGCACGAAGTGTTCACCTACCACCAGTCCGACTTCGGCGACGCCGACGGCTACCGCACACTGAAGCAGAAACTCGACCAGATCGACCAACTCCGCGGCACGCGCGGCAACCGCGTCTTCTACTTGGCCACGCCGCCGAGCGCCTATTCGAGCATCCTGCAGAACCTCGCCAAGGCCGGCCTGTCGACCGAGCGGGACGGCCGCTTTGCTCGGGTCATCGTCGAGAAGCCCTTCGGGCGCGACCTCGCCAGCGCGACCGCGCTCAACAGCCAGGTGAACGCCGCCTTCGCCGAACGACAGGTGTTCCGCATCGACCACTACCTGGGCAAGGAGACGGTGCAGAACATCCTCGCGCTGCGGTTCGCGAACGGCATCTTCGAGCCCCTGTGGAACGAGAAGTTCGTCGACCACGTGCAGATCACCGTCGCCGAGTCGATCGGCGTCGGCTCGCGCGGCGGCTACTTCGAGGAATCGGGCGTGATCCGCGACATGATCCAGAACCACCTGATGCAGGTGCTGACGCTGGTGGCGATGGAGCCGCCGGCGGCGATGACCGCCGACGCGGTGCGCGACGAGAAGGTCAAGGTGCTGAAGGCGATTCGCTCATTCACGCCCGACGAGGTCGACCACAACACGGTGCGCGCGCAATACACCGCCGGCTCGTTCGGCGGCGAACGCGTCAACGGCTACAAGCAGGAGACCGACGTCGCCCCGGACTCGCGCACCGAAACCTACGCCGCTGTCAAACTGCAGATCGAGAACTGGCGCTGGTCCGGCACGCCGTTCGTGCTGCGATCGGCCAAGCGCATGCCGCGCCGGGTGACCGAGGTCGCCATCCAGTTCAAGCAACC